>JAEZPN010000023.1 GCA_023413645.1 Bacteroidota bacterium | reverse complement strand
GTGTAACAGTAGATTACTTGTCGAAGTATATCTCCTTCGAGCCACTCAATCTACCGTCGATATACACCTCAACAGTATATGTGCCCTTCTCGAAGCTTGCACCGTTGTAGAATATACTTACATCCACAGCCTCGTTTTCGTAGTCTACCTTACGCATTGCCGATGCGCGCATCTCGTCACCCTCGAACTTGAAGAGTACGACATCGTCAGAATTTGTCAACAAGTAGCCGTCAGGACCCAAAATACGCAAGTAGACGCACTTCTCGCCGGGCTCGGCAAGCTCGTTAGCCGTGAGGCTGAAGTCAACGCGTAGGCGCTCAGCCAGTTTCATGCGCTTAACCTCGTTAGACTTGCCGTTGAGCGCAACCATCTTGATTCCGCTGGTCTGGATAACAGAACCGATACGCACCTTAGTATTGAGCTCGTCGGCCTTCTCCTCGGCAACATCTGCACGCAACTGCGCGGTGCTGATATCCTTCTTATACTGTATGTTCTGTGCCTGGAGGTTGCTGTTGATAGTGTTGAGTGAGTCGATCTGGCGCAAGTAGCCCTTCATGACCTCACGCAATGTCGCCACCTCCTTCTTATACTTTGCCAACTGCTCGTAGTTGTAGGTCTTCTCCTTCTGCAACTGCTCGAGCATGATAACGGCCTCCTGATACTTAAGCATCATGGTGTCGTTCTGGTCCTTCAATCCCTCGAGCTCCGTCACGAGGTCCTCGGCATTGCGCTGCAACACGCTATTCTCATCCTCGAAGATGCGACGTGCCGACTCCACAATCTCCATGTTGTCCTCGATAGTCTTCTTCTGCAAGCCGAGCGAGATGCTGAAGTATGCCGCAGGAACGAGCAATACGAGTAGGATGACAGCGCAGATCATGAAGCCTGTTGAAGTGCGCTTATGGCGTGCTATCTCCGCCTCGTAGTCGTCAATAACATTGTCGTCGTAGTCGTCATAGTTGCCATCGCCATTATTGCCACCGATAATTGTATTCTCCGTGCCACCTACGGGGGGTGTCATAACCACTGTATTCTCTTGTGCTGTGCTCTCCTCGCTCTTCTCCTCGAGGTATGCGTCGCCTATTGTTGTCTGTGCGTTACGCTCGCCTAGGATATCGTTCAAGGTGCGTGGTGCGCTCTCTGTCTTAGGCTCTGCCTTGGGTGCAGCGTTTGTCTCCACCGCGGGATCTACAGCTGTGGGCAGTGTATTCTGCTCTATGGTGCCTGTAGGTGCGCCACAAGATGGGCAGTTCGGCGTCTTGTTTGAGGCGAGATTGCCACAATTATTACATCTTATAAGTGCCATATTCTATATATTTCTCAATTTTGCCTGCAAAGATAACGTAAAAAGCTCTCTTCTATTACGATATGTCTGAAAAATCTATACGTTCGCGCTTTGTGTGTCTATCGCGTAGTTCTCTAAGCGCTATGTTATTGGGGCTCTCGAGCGTAGGGTCGCCACTGAGTATTGCGATGGCATCGTTGCGTGTGAGCTCCATAATCTGGGTGTCGGTAGCGAGGTTTGCGATGTTTAGCTCGAAGGCCTCACCACTCTGCTGCGTGCCGTGTATGTCGCCTGCGCCACGCAACTTAAGGTCGAGCTCCGAGAGCTCAAAACCGTCGTTCGTAGCACACATAGCCTCGAGGCGTGCACGTCCCTCCTTCGAGAGCTTCTCGCCCGACATGAGTATACAATATGATTGATTTCCACCACGTCCTACACGTCCACGTAACTGGTGTAGCTGCGAGAGACCGAAGCGCTCAGCAGACTCTATGACCATGACCGTAGCGTTGGGCACATCTACGCCCACCTCGATAACCGATGTGGCAACGAGGATGTCTGCCTCTCCATTCTTAAACTGCTTCATGGCCGCATCCTTATCCTCAGGGCGCATCTTGCCATGGCATACCGTAATGCGGTACTTAGGCAGCGGAAAGTCGCGAGAGAGGGACTCGTAGCCATCTTCAAGGTCTTTGTAGTCCATCTTCTCCGACTCCTTGATAAGCGGGTATACCACGTAGACCTGTCTGCCCTTTGCTATCTCGTTACGCAAGAAGCCAAACATCTTGAGGCGTAGCGAGTCGTAGTAGTGGTAGGTGCGTATAGGCTGTCGACCTGGGGGAAGCTCGTCGATTACGGAGACCTCCAAGTCGCCATATAGCGTCATCGCGAGGGTGCGCGGTATTGGTGTGGCCGTCATCACAAGGATATGTGGAGGTTGCTGGTTCTTTGTCCATAGCTTCGCGCGCTGCTCCACACCGAAGCGGTGCTGCTCGTCGATAACCACATAACCGAGATTTGCAAACTGCACTCCATCCTCTATGAGGGCATGTGTGCCGACAAGAATATCTACCTCGCCCGATGCTATACCCTCGAGTGCTGCACGTCGCTCCTTTGTCTTTGACGAACCCGTAAGGATTGCAACACGCACATTGGGCAACCCTTCAGCAAAGCGCATCATCGATGCGTAGTGCTGGCGTGCGAGGATCTCCGTGGGTGCCATGCTGCAGGCCTGGAAACCGTTATCCACAGCAAGGAGCATCGACATAAATGCCACCATCGTCTTGCCGCTACCCACATCGCCCTGCAATAGGCGGTTCATCTGCTTACCCGAGATCATATCGGCACGTATCTCCTTAATCACGCGCTGCTGTGCTCCCGTAAGTGCAAAGGGTAGTTTCTCCTTGTAGAAGGTGTTAAATGCCTCACCCACACGTGGAAAGATAAAACCTCCGCCACGCTTCTGGCGGTCGGTGCGGCGGGCCTGTATTGTGAGCTGCACACCCAGAAGTTCATCATACTTCAGGCGGTAGCGTGCTTGGCGTAGTAGTTCGGCAGATTGCGGGAAGTGTATGTTGTAGATAGCCTCGCGTAGCGATATAAGGTTGTTGCGCTGGCGTAGGTCATGGGGCAGCGGGTCACGATATGCCGTGGGGTCGCTCTCCACGATGTGCCATGCGTTCTGTACGATGGTGTGCATCGCCTTGAGCGGTATCGCCGAGGATAACTTCTCCGTGGTGGAGTAGATACCTTGGAAGCCACTCTTCTCTTTGCGCGATAGCACCTGCTCTATAGGTTCTATCTCGGGGTGTACGAGGCTTAGGCGACCCTTGAATATCGAGGGTCGGCCAAAGACCATATACTCGCGGTTTTGCTCTATGCGCTTCTCCACCCACTTGATGCCCTGGAACCATACCAACTCGGCACTTCCCGTGGGGTCGGTTACCTCTACCATAAAGCGGCGCTTGGCACCCTCACCCGTGTATGACTTGCCCACAACGCGGCAACGGAGACGCACATATGTCGTCTCCATTGATTCGTCAATCTCCGAAATGCGGAACGTACGTGTGCGGTCGATGTAGCGATAGGGGTAGCGGGCGAGTAGGTCACCAATGGTGCGTACGCCCACCTCACGCTCGAGGAGGCGTGCGCGTACCTCGCCCACACCGCCGACATACTTTATCTCTCGACGCAGTATCTCCGACATCGCTACAAAGTGTTGTGTATCAGACTAAATTACTGTGATAGAGCGCACGGGGGCAATCTTCTCCAAGCGTGCCTTGCCGCCAAGCTCCTCGATCTCCACGATGAAGACAAACTCCTTTACTTTGATGCCATACTCCTTGCCATCCTTAATAATTCGCTGGCTCTGGAGCGACTCTGCAAGACCCTCGGCAGTGCCACCCGTAGCGAGCACATCATCGAGGATGCTCACCTCGATAACATCACCCGTTGCGTGGCTCTGTGCGATGTCGCTCTTGCGGTAGTAGAGCTTGTCGAAGCCATACTCCTTCTCGATGAGCACCTCGAGGAGGTCACCCTCGGCGAAGGGGAGCTTACCGCTCTTGCGCACGGGCACGATGTTCTCCACGTGCTCCGCCTCGGTAAGGAGGGGTGCTGCGAAGAGGAAGCCACGTGCCTCGGGTGCGATGATCGTAGCTGTGGTGCACGCCTCGCCTACGCGGTGTGTGAGCTCACGGAAAATGGCCTTATTCTGCAAGAAGGGGATGATGTCAACAAAGACGATACCCTCCTTTGGGAAATCTTTATAGTATTTAAGTACCTCTTTCATTATAATATGCTGATTTTCAATATTTACTATCGCTCGATATCCTTGAAGTAGCGGTATGTAGCCACGCGTAGTTCCTCAACAGCTGCGTCGTCCGCAACGATGATGCCTGCGGGGTGGAGCTGCAATGCCGAAAGTGTCCACTGGTGGTTGTAGCTACCCTCGATGGCGTGGCGCAAAGCACGTGCCTTCTTGCGGCCTGTAGCGAGGATAAGCACCTTGCGGGCATCCATGATAGTGCCTACACCCACGGTGAGTGCCTGTGTGGGCACCAACGAGATGTCGCCACCAAAGAAGCGTGAGTTAACGGCGATGGTATCGGGTGTGAGGGTCTTGATGCGTGTACGTGACTGGAGCGATGAGAAGGGCTCGTTGAAGGCGATGTGGCCATCCTCGCCTACGCCACCCATGAAGAGGTCGATGCCTCCCGCTGCCACGATAGCCGCCTCGTATGCCTCGCACTCGGCCTTAAGGTCGTGGGCATTGCCGTTGAGGATGTGCACATTCTCGGGGTTGATGTCGATGTGCGAGAAGAAGTTTGTCCACATGAAAGAGTGGTAACTCTCGGGGTGTGACTCCTCGAGGCCCACATACTCATCCATGTTGAATGTGATGACGTTCTTGAACGATACCTCACCTGCCTTGTGCAGGCGGATAAGCTCGCGGTATGTCTCGAGGGGTGTAGAGCCTGTGGGGAGACCGAGCACGAAGGGGGCATCAGTCTTTGCCGCCTTTGCCTTGATCTCGCTTACGATATACGCGGCAGCCCACTCGGCCACCTCGCTTGATCTATCTTTGATGATAACTCTCATAATCTATATTTTTGGGTAAAATATTTCTTTAATTAGCGGTAGACAATCGGGAAGTACATCGCCACTCATTAGCGCACATACTTTCCCGTAGTCTAAAACATTTTGACGAAGACCTCAATCGCCTGATACTCAGCCATGCCGAGTTTGTCGTATAGCTGTGCGGTATTCTGCGTACGCGCCTCGGCACGCTGCCAGAACTCGCGGGTGTCGCTGCCAGGGAAGGGCACGATATCCTTCTGCGAGAGGTGACGGTAGATGGCGTGACGCTTCTTGAGCATCTCGTCGGGAGAGAGGGGTACTGCCATGTCTACAAGACCGAGGTTCCACTCCATCCATGCTCCGCGGTATAGCCACAAGTGGCACTCCTGGCGCCAGTCGTCGTCGTGTGTTACCTCCAATGCCTCGAGGATGGCCTCCATACATGTACGGTGTGTGCCATGAGGGTCGGCAAGGTCGCCCGCAGCATAGATCTGGTGAGGACGTATCTCGCGCAAGAGGTTTACGATGATGTCTATATCTGCCTTTGTGAGCTCACCCTTCTTGATACCTCCTGTCTCGTAGAAGGGAAGGTTGAGGAAGTGGGCATTGGTGTCGGGGTTGAGGCCGAATGAGCGCACCGCAGCGCGTGCCTCAGCACGGCGTATAGCACCCTTGATGTCGAGGAGCTTGCGTGGCTCGGGCTCACCGCGACGTTTTTCCTCAATTGTCTTCTTTACATCCTCGTATCTGTCACCGAGTCCGAGCTCGCGTGCAGTATCTACGTTCTGCAATACCACGTCGTCGTGTACCGCAACATTTCCCGATGTCTGGTATGCTACGTGTACGTCGTGACCCTGCTCCACGAGGCGGATAAATGTTCCACCCATAGAGATAACGTCGTCGTCGGGGTGTGGCGAGAAGATGACAACACGCTTGGGGTAGGGTAGTGATGGTGCGGGACGTGTAGAGTCGTCGACGTTGGGCTTACCACCAGGCCAACCGGTGATAGTATGCTGCAAGTCGTTAAATACGCGGATGTTGATTTTGTCGTATGTGCCGCACTTCTCCAAAAGTTGACCCAGCGAGTTCTCTATGTAGTCCTTGTATGTGAGCTTAAGGATGGGTTTGTTTACGATGCCACTGAGCCATACCACAGCCTTGCGCACAAACTTGGGAGTCCAGTTGCAGGGGCCTACGAGCCATGGTGTCTGCACACGTGTAAGGTTCTCGGCAGCGCTCTCGTCGATAATGAGCTCGATGTTGGGGTGCTGCTGGAGGTGTGTGGCGGGCACGCGGTCAGTAATCTCGCCCTCGACAATCTGCTGCACGGCCGTAGCCTTCTCCTCGCCCCAT
Organism: Bacteroidota bacterium; assembly: GCA_023413645.1. Taxonomy (GTDB): domain Bacteria; phylum Bacteroidota; class Bacteroidia; order Bacteroidales; family Rikenellaceae; genus Alistipes. The sequence continues at coordinate 2,078 of JAEZPN010000023.1, read as the reverse complement.
GCCATAAGCACGATGCGGTCGGCACGCATGATGGTACCGATACCCATGGTGATAGCCATCTTGGGTGTGTTCTCCAGACCGTAGAACTGCTGCGACTGCACCTTACGCGAGTTGTGTGATAGCTCCACGAGGCGTGTGTGCGACTTAGCGTATGAACCCTGCTCGTTGAAGCCCACCTGGCCATTCTCGCCGAAGCCGATTACCATGAGGTCGATCTTACGTATCGACTTGTCGAGGTTTGCGCAGTACTCCGAAATCTCGCTCTCGGGGATTGTGCCATCGGGGATGTGTACATTCTCGGGCTGTATGTCAATATGCTTTAGGAACTCGTCGTGAATATGGAAGTTGCGACTCTGCTGGTCGGTGTGACGTATGGGGTAGAACTCGTCGAGCGAGTATACAGCCACGCTCTTAAATGATATTTCACCTGCCTTGTGGCGCTTTACGAGCTCGCGGTAGAGGCCGAGGGGTGTACGACCTGTTGTCAGGCCGAGCACGAATGGTGGCAACTCCTCATAGATGTCGCGTGCTGAGGCGTTGTCCACATGGTTGCGTACAAGGCGACATATTACATCAGCAACATGCTGTACGACATGGTATTCGCTCTCGAAGACGCGCGTTGGCATGCGCTCGTATCGGTGCACAATATCTTTGGGTGCAGACTCCTTGATGAGTCCACCATCTTTGGGTAGCTGATACTTGTTATTCATAGTTCCGTATCGTTTTGTTATCTCATTAAACCTGTATGCAAAGCATACAACGTTCAAAGATATAAATTTTTTTTCAAAGAAAGGGATAAAATGGCGGAAAAATTTCAGGGATGGATAGACGACGGTTCGGACTAGGGTACATGGGTTTGATGGGTTCGATGGGAGGGCTTCGAGATTAACGCACGACCGACATCTACCTCTCGATAGAACCCTATGTACCCAAAACAAACAAGGGCTGCCACGTTGACAGCCCTTGTTTATCAGATTTATTATATCTTACTTCTTGAAGTAGCGGTTGTAGAGACCCTCGAAGCCCTTACCGTGGCGTGCCTCATCCTTTGCCATCTCGTGAACTGTGTCGTGGATAGCGTCGTAGTTGTTCTGCTTAGCCAAAGCTGCGATACGCATCTTGTCGGCGCAAGCGCCACTCTCAGCGTTCATACGCTTCTCAAGGTTGGTCTTTGTATCCCATACGCAGTCGCCCAACAACTCAGCAAACTTAGATGCGTGCTCTGCCTCCTCGAATGCGTAACGCTTGAATGCCTCAGCGATCTCTGGGTAACCCTCGCGGTCTGCCTGACGGCTCATTGCCAAGTACATACCAACCTCGGTGCACTCGCCCATGAAGTGGTTGTTCAAGCCCTCAAGGATCTCAGCGTTATCTACTTTGCCGTCACCAATCTTGTGCTCTGTAACGAACTCAAGAGCCTTGTTCTCCTCAGCCATCTCGGTGAACTTATCTGCACCAACCTTGCACAAAGGGCACTTCTCAGGTGCCTCGTTACCCTCGTGAATATATCCGCATACTGAACAAATAAACTTCTTTGCCATAATCTTATTAGTTTTAGGTGTTAATAATTTTTATATCCTTTTTTATTGGTTTTCTTTCTGTTTCCGAGTGCAAATATAAGTGCTTTTTTTCATTCTGCAATAGATTTTCCTTAACGATTTCTTATAGCCCAATAAGACACACTTATACTCACTGATTATCAGGCTATTTCTTACGAGCGCCAATTGCGAGAATTACACCGAGCGCAACACCCAGCAACGCTGCAAAGAGCACACGATACTCGCCAGGAAGCATAAACGTAATGGTGTGAGCCGGATACCAGAAGAGCGGTATGGTCTTCTTAAATATAAAACTCCACTGGCGATTCCAGTTGAGCGTCATCATGTGACGACGCATATCAATTGGTGTAACGAGTGCCTTGAGCGAACCACCACACTCGGCGATATGTGTATCGGTAATCTTATGGAATGTCATGAAGACGGGTGCGAAGAAGGTGTTCATCATAACCGAGATTGAGAGTGCCACGATGAACTTACCGAATGTGATGCCCGGTGCAGCAAACTGTGCAACAAACTTCA
>JAEZPN010000098.1 GCA_023413645.1 Bacteroidota bacterium | reverse complement strand
ATGTCACCCTTGTAGCGCGCAAAGAGGATAGAGAACGATGTGAGCGTCGAAGCCTCGGGCTTAAGTTGATATACCTCGTTGAAGGCCTGCGAGTCGGTTATGATAAGCTCGGGAGGTGTAACCAACGCTGCCAATGCCTCGGCCATGCGGTCGGGCGTGCAGCAGATGGGTATGCAACCGCGGTCGAGCAACTCGCGTATGGTCTGCACCTGTGGCTGGATAAGGCGTCCCTTCGGTGCCGACTTATCCTGTGGCATAACGAGCAAAACTCTGTCGCCAGCCTTGCAGAAACCCTCGGTTATGAGGCGTTCCTCAGCAGGGCGTGTGCCGATTATAGCCTCGCGCAACGCCTCTATGCCCTCACCCGTGGTGGTGCTTGTGGCGATGACACGACACTTCGTTGCCTCCTCGATGCGAGTAATAAGTGCCTCGCGGTTGGCAATTATATCCACCTGGTTGAGTGCCACAACAATGGGAATCTCGCGTGTGCGACACTCCTCGATTATGCGTAGCTCGGTATCTATGCCCTCATCGGTAAATAGCACCACAGCGATATCGGTTCTGTCCAGCATTTTTGCGGTGCGCGCCATGCGCTCCTTGCCGAGCGTGGTGTTGTCGTCAAGACCTGGGGTGTCAATTATAACCACGGCACCCATGCCCGTAAGCTCCATAGGCTTCTGTACGGGGTCGGTCGTTGTGCCTGGCGTGTCCGAGACGATAGCCACATCCTGCTTCGCTAAGCAGTTGAGCATGGCCGACTTACCAGCGTTAGTACGACCCAGTAGGGCGATATGTACTCTTTCTGATGCAGGGGTCTGGGGTGTCATACTCTCCAACTATATTAGAATCTGAAGTCGCGCTTACCCTCGAGGATAGCCTTAAGGTTGTCCTCGGTGATGCGGCGCACCTTATCCGATGGGATAATCTGCTGAAGGCGGTCAATCATCTTGTAGCCCTCGACCTTAACCTTTGGCGATGCGTAGTCCTCCAAGTACTCGGCGAGTGTCATAAGTGCGTTGGGGGCGCAGCAGTTGCCAATAAGGCCACGCTTAGCCAACGACATGAAGCGGTCGCCGGTGCGGCCCTCGCGGTAGCATGCTGTACAGAAGCTGGGGATGTAGCCCAACTCCAAGAGCCAACCTACAATCTCATCCAATGTGCGCTCATCCGAGATGTCGAACTGTGCCGACTCCTTGGCATCTACAACGCCCTCGGCGTAGCCACCCACGCTGGTCTTCGAGCCACCACTAAGCTGCGATACACCCACATCGAGGACCAACTCGCGTGAGCGCTTCGACTCGCGTGTCGATACAATCATACCGGTATATGGCACAGCGATGCGCAATACAGCTACGATGCGGCGGAATACCTCGTCGGTAACTGCATCGGGGAAGTCCTTGGGGTCAATGTCGTCAGCAGGACGGATGCGGGGTACGCTGATGGTGTGGGGACCCACGCCAAAGCGAGCCTCGAGGTGCTCGGCGTGCATAAGGATACCCACAACGTCGTAGCGGTAGTTCGAGAGTCCGAACAACGCACCCACGCCCACGTCGTCGATGCCACCAAGCATAGCGCGGTCCATAGCCTCGGTATGGTATGCCCAGTCGCTCTTGGGGCCTGTGGGGTGTAGACGCTCGTATGCCTCGCGGTCGTAGGTCTCCTCAAAGAGGATATATGTGCCGATGCCTGCATCCTTAAGGCGTGTGTAGTTCTCTACGGTTGTTGCCGCGATGTTCACATTCACACGGCGTATCGCGCCATTCTTGTGGTGGATAGAGTAGATGGTGTCGATAGACTCCAACACATACTCAATGGGGCTGAGCTTGGGGTGCTCGCCCGTCTCCAACGCAAGGCGCTTGTGGCCCATATCCTGGAGCGCGATAACCTCGCGACGTATCTCCTCCTGTGTGAGCTTACGGCGGGGAATGGTCTTATTCTTAGCGTGGTAGGGGCAATAGACGCAGCCATTCACGCAGTGGTTAGAGAGGTACAAGGGTGCAAACATCACGATGCGGTTGCCATAGATCTGCTCCTTGAGCTTACGCGCAATAGCGAATATGCGCTCCTCAATCTCCTTATCCTCAACCTCGATAAGGACCGCAGCCTCACGGTGTGAGATGCCCTTGCCAAGCTCTGCCTTAGCGAGTATCTCCTCGATGAGTGCGCGGTCGTTGCGGTGCTCACGTGCCCACTCCAGTGTGGCGCGTATCTCGCCGTCGTGGATAAACTCGGCGGCGTGCTCCGACTTTACATTATATTCTATATTACTCATATCACTGTTTTATGTTGTTAAAATCGCCTCGTGCATAGTCTATGTGGTACCCGATGGTGTTAAGCTCGCCTTCGAGCGCACTTAAGCCCTCGACTGCCTCCTTACCCCACGAGGCCTTATTCTCATATATGGCATACTTAGCCCTCACATCCGAGGGCGAAAGGTTGGGCATCACGACATTTGCTCCTGAGAGTATGCCCTCCAGGCGGCCGCGTGGCGTGAGCGTGGCGAGTGCCGTAGTTGAGGGTAGCAGTGCCGAGGGTAGCATCAATCTTACGATGGCAATAGTTGCCAATACCAAGTTTAGCTCTCCTGCAGGCTCCGAACCCAGGGGTGTCGCCTTGTGCGGCAGGAAGGGACCTATGCCCACCATCTCGGGTTGCATGCGCTCGATGAGTAAGAGGTCTTCAACAATATGGTCAACGCTCTGCCCCTTAACTCCAATCATCATGCCCATGCCCGTCTGGTAGCCACAACGCTTTAATGCCTCCAGGCACTCCAACCTATGTTGAAGTCCCTTACTTGAGGGGTGCAGCGATGCGTATAGATGCTCGTTTGCCGCCTCGTGGCGCAGTAGGTAGCGGTTTGCTCCCGCCTCCTTAAGCCTTCGGTATGACTCCTCGCTACGCTCACCCAGCGATAGTGTTATCGCCACGTCGGGGTAGCTACGACGCATATCCGAGATAAGCTCCACGAGCCACTCGTCCGTATGTGTGCCATCCTCGCCACCTTGCAATACGAAGGTGCGGAAGCCCAATGCGTAGCCCTCCTTGCAGCACGCCATAACCTCCTCATGCGTAAGGCGGTAGCGCTCCGCAGTGCGGTTGCTGCGCCTAAGTCCGCAGTAGAGGCAGTCGCACTTGCAGAAGCTCGAGAGCTCGATAAGGCCACGTATATATATGCCAAGTCCGAACTGCGCGCACGCAGTTCGGACAGCATTCTCTCTGAGAAGTTGAAGCACGCTTAAGTCTGTGGCAGCACTTTTAAGCAACTGCCCTAACTCTGTTGCATTTAGTTTATCACCCTGCGTTAAGCGCTCAATCAACTCCTTCATAGATTATTTATCGCTTCTTCAGCTCAGCATCGAAGGTCTTCTTGCCGTCGCTGTAAGCAGTGTGTACGCTCGGACCTGAGATACAACCGCCGTCGCAGACCATAACCTCGATGAACTGTGCTGGTGCCTTGCCAGTCTTGCCGTAAGCCTTGAGCAAAGCAACATTCTTCTTATTGAGACCAGCAATCTGGAGTGTTGTGAAGTCGATCTTACCATCAACAAACTCCTTAACTGCTGCTGTAACACCGCCATTCTCTGCAAAGCCGTGTGCTGAGCGACGTGATGCGCAATCCACGGGGTGGATGTTGGCCTCACCAAGCTCAATGTTCATACCGCCAAGGATTGCGTGTGCCTCCTCGTATGTAAGGATGTAGTCAACCAAACCCTTCAAATCCTCGCGACGTGCCTCCTTACGCTTTGCGATACATGGACCTACGAATACAACCTTCGCGTTAGGATACTTCTCGCGTGCGAGCTGCGCGGTGTAAACCATAGGTGAGTATGTAGAAGAGATATACTTCTGCAACTCGGGAGCGTGCTTGCGTGCCATCTCCATATATGAAGGACAGCAAGAAGTAGTCATGAATGCCTGACCCTCCTCCATCTTCTCTGCGAACTCGTGTGTCTCCTTCTCGGTAGTGATCTCTGCACCACGTGCAACCTCGATAACATCCTTGAAGCCGATAGCCTTGATAGCACCGTAAACCTGCTCGGTAGGAGCGTTGTACTGTGAAAGGATTGAGGGAGCTACAACAGCTACAACATCCTCACCACGGCGGATAGACTGCAAAATGTCGAATACCTGTGAGATCTCGAAGATAGCACCGAAAGGACAAGCGTTCATACACTTACCGCAGTAGATACACTTAGACTCGTCGATATGCTCTACGCCATATTCGTCCTTAGAGATTGCGCCAACGGGGCATGCCTCCTCACAAGGAACGGGGATGTAAACGATAGCGTGGTAGGGACATGCTGCGAAACACTTACCACAGCTGATACACTCCTTGTGGTTGATCTTACCCTGTGATGTATCGGGATCGAACTCGATAGCATTCTTAGGACAAGCGTGTGAACAAGCACGTGCCACACAACCACGGCAGAGGTTTGTGATGTCGTAGTTTGTGCGTACGCATGATGAGCAAGCCTCGTCGATAACGCACATGATGTTATCCTTAATCTGCTTGCGGTCGAGGGCTGCCTGAGCGTATGCTGAGAGTGGAGTGAGCTCGTCGGTCTCATCTGTCATGTCGTAACCCAACAATGGGAGAGACTTATACTTCCACACTGCGCGCTCCTTGTGGATACAGCAGCGGCCACGCACCTGTGAGTTGCGAGGACTAAACTCGATGGGCACTCGGTCGATCTTCTCTACGAGCTGACCCTCATTCCAGAGGCTCACAAGCTTAGTGAGAAGTCTCTGGCGTACGATCATTACGTTGTTCTTAATTGCCATATTGCTAGTAGTTAACTGTTAATTTGTCTGTTTTTATTGTGTCGTGATTACCAACCTATTATGGTCTTTTTTGACGATATGCTTCAAGTGAAGCGCATAGTATTGGTAATAAACCGAACAAAAGTAGTAAAATTTGCGCAAAAATAAAAATTTTATGCCCACTTTTTTACGTTTAGAGTGTCAATGCGCATAAATCACCCTGGCGGAAGTTTTCTTTGAGCATCCTCGCCACGACCATTTCGCGTAGTTCGTGAGGGCGTATTCCCTTGAGTGGAGAGTGTGTAATAAGGTTTCGTGGAGCCTGCGATGCAAGGCGCTCAATGGCGATATGTGGGTCGAGGCGACGGATAATTCCGACCAGCAACTCTATATACTCCTCAATGCTGCTATTCTCGCCAAAGAGAAAGCGCTCGGGGTGCTCACTCCACTCGCGCTCTATGGCTGTTGAGTGGTAAATTTGTAGCTGGTGAAACTTAATAAAGTCGACACCGAGTGCGTTAATATGGTGGACACCCGCGATTATGTCGCTTGCCGTTTCGTTTGGAAGACCGAGGATGAAGTGCGCGCCGACGTCGATGTTTGCAGCCTTCGTTCTTGTAACAGCGTCTACGGCTTGATGGAAGTTGTGACCGCGGTTTACATGGTCGAGTGTGGTGTCGTAAACCGACTCAATGCCATACTCCACGGCGACATATTTCGACTGCGCAATGTTAGACAATAGTTGGAGTATTTCGGAAGTAATGCAGTCGGGGCGTGTGCCGATGATGATACCAGAAATTGCAGGATGCTTGAGAGCCTCGTTGTAGAGTTTTTCGAGGTGCGTAACGTCGGCGTGGGTGTTTGTATTTGACTGGAAATATGCGAGATAGGAGTCGGCTCTACGATCTCGTGCGGAGTGAAATCGTAGAGCGCGCTCTATCTGTTCAGTAATGGATATTGCCTCGCGGCAGTAGGATGGCGAAAATGCCTCGCCCAAGCAAAATGTGCAGCCGCCAAAACCGACGGTGCCATCGCGATTTGGACAGCTCAGTCCTGCGTCAATAGCGAGCTTCTGAACCCTGCCACCGAACTTGCGGCGCATGGCGCTACCATAGTCGTTGTAGGGTAGATGCTCCATGGCGAAAGTGTGCTACAAATCCTCGAGACGTGCCACGGGAGATACGTCGAGGTTGCTGAACTCGCCAGCCATATAGCGGTAGTAACCCGCAGTGGCGATCATTGCGGCGTTGTCTGTTGTAAACTTCAACTCGGGGAGGAAGCAGCGCCAGCCGCGACGCTTGCCTGCTTCGAGAATACCATTGCGAAGGCCAGAGTTTGCCGAAACGCCACCAGCGATAGCTATATCCTTGATACCCGTAGCCTTAGATGCCTTAACGAGCTTGTCAAGGAGGATGTCAACGATGGTCTTCTGGAGGGATGCTGCGAGGTCGGCCTTGTTCTTCTCCACGAAGTCGGGATCCTCCTTCACGGCATCGCGTAAGGTGTAGAGGAACGAGGTCTTCAAACCCGAGAATGAGTAGTCGAACTCGCCCTCAACATGGGGCTTTGCGAATTTGAAGGCCTTGTCGTCGCCCTCCTTCGAGAGACGGTCGATAACGGGGCCACCGGGGTAGGGTAGTCCCATGACCTTTGCGCACTTGTCGAAGGCCTCGCCAGCGGCATCGTCAATGGTCGTGCCGATAATCTCCATCTCGGTAGGGGAGTCCACGCGCACAATTTGTGTATGTCCGCCGCTCACCAAGAGGCAGAGGAATGGTAAGTTGGGGTGAGGTAACTCTCTGTCGGGGAGGTCGACGAAGTGCGAGAGGATGTGGCCCTGCAAGTGGTTAACCTCGACGAGTGGGATGTTGTTAGCAATAGAGAGACCCTTTGCGAACGATACGCCCACGAGGAGTGAACCGAGCAGACCGGGACCGCGCGTGAATGCTATGGCATCGACTTTGTCGATGGTGATACCCGCCTCCTTGAGTGCTGTGTCAACAACAGGGATGATGTTCTGCTGGTGGGCACGCGATGCAAGCTCGGGAATTACGCCGCCATACTTCTGATGCACTGCCTGTGAGGCGATTACGTTGGACAGAAGTGTGCGGTTGCGGATTACGGCAGCCGATGTGTCGTCGCATGACGACTCTATGCCGAGGATAGTAATGTCCATTTTTCGGAAATATTTTCTATGTTTTTTTCTATATTAATAGAAAAATTATTACTTTTGTAAGTTAATTGCTCCGTAGCGATTAAAATTAATCACACGTTTCAATGCGCAAAGTTATAAAAATATTGGCAAAGGTGCTATCGGCAATCATATTGTTGCTGATATTTTTGCCTATTTTTTTAACTCTGCTTCTCAATCTTGAGCCCGTACAGAACTATGTTGTGCAGCGTGCAACCGACTATGCGTCGGAGACGCTGGGTACGCGTGTGTCCATAAAGCGCATAGATATGGATCTCTTTACGCGCGTGCGCATCGAGGGCTTCTACGTAGAGGATATGGAGCAGGATACGTTGCTCTATGTCGACAGGGCCTCGGCGGCAATTACCTCGTTCAACATCAAGCGCGACGGCGTGTCGTTGCATAATGTCGATGCTGCGGGCGGTAAATTCTATATTCGTGAGATGGCAAATGGTGAACTCAATATCCGTCCCATCATTGCGAAATTCCAGAATCCCGAAAAGGAGAGCAACTTCCGTCTATATATCGATGATATGGAGGTTGATAATCTCGACTTCTGCTACACTCGTCTCGAGACCCGCAATCCCGAATATGGCGTAGACTATGGCGATATACGCATCCTAAATGCCGATGCCCATATCAAGGACTTCAGCGTGGTGAAGGGCGCTGTGCGTGGCGACATCAAGAGTTTCTCGGCAGATGAACGCAGTGGCTTTAGGTTAGACCAGCTTAGTGGTGTGATGTATGTCGATAGGGGTGTTATCCATCTCGACGAGGTGCATATTGAGACACCCACGTCTACGATCAATATGCCACGCATGCACATCAACGGTGAGAGCTGGGACCAGTACAAAAACTATATCGACGAGGTGCAGATGGATGTGGTGGCCGAGAATTCGACAATCACGACATCCGATTTGGGTTACTTCGCTCCGGCACTCCGCGATTGGGGTATCACACTCAAGGATATGGATGTCACCTACGTCGGTACGGTCGATGATTTCGATGTTACGGTGCGTGACGTAGACTTCGGCAAGAGCAGTAATCTCGATGCTACGGCACATATAATTGGTATGCCCGAGTGGGGTACCGCCAAGTACATTGTGGGCGTAGAGCGCATGCACCTCACGGCGGAGGATGCAAACTCGGTACTCGCCTCGGTGGTTAAGAACCCATTGCCCGAAAAGGTGACGGAGATCATAGATCGTGTGGAGTGGGTGGATATGCGAGCAACGTTCGGAGGACGTTGGGACTCCTTTCGAGTGGCAGGTAACATCAATTCAGCTGCGGGACACCTCCGCGCAGATGTAAATCTCAACAGACGTAGTGACGGCTCATATCCCGTAAATGGTGTGGTGGAGGTTGCGGACTTCGACCTTGGTAACCTCATTGAAAAACCAAAGGTGGGTAAGCTCACAGCCTCGGTGAATGCTGCGGGTGCCATTGGTGGAGGCAACGCTGGAGGTCTGGTGGGTGATGTTAATGTATCGGTGGAGTCGTTCGGCTACTCCGAGTACACCTATCAAGAGATCCATGGCGTAGGCTCAATTGACGGCAATAAGTTCTACGGTGAGGTCAACTCCGACGACCCCAACCTCGACTTCGATATGTTCGCAGATGTGGATATAGATCCTGAGAATCCATACTATCGTATCTCGATGATGCTCTATAATGCCGACCTTCACGCCATGGGTATCAACAAGCGTGACGAGGTGTCGAGCCTCTCGGCAAATATCGGTATCGATGTTAGTGGCGCTAACCTCGAGGAGCTAAATGGCTATGTCAGCATCGCAGATGCCGAGTATCACTATCCTGGTGGCGACATCTACTCTAACCGCTTGCGTATTGACCTCGACAGCACACCCCAGCAGAAATATGTGCAGTGCAGGAGCGACTTCTTCGACTTCGACTTCCGCAGTCGCTCGGACTACCTCGACATATACGACTATCTGTTCCACTCGTTGAATACCTACGTGCCCCTGCTCTATAAGGATGCGCCCGAGGTTAAGCACGAGACATCGGCGGCAAACAACGCAAGCGACTACACAGTCTTTACACTCACGGCAAACGACGAGATAAATAGCCTCTTGGATGCTATTGCTGGTGGTCTTGTCGTTGCGCCCGAGACAAACCTCTCGCTCACGTTCAACCCCCGCAGCAACAACATCATCCTTAAGGGTAAGTCGGAGGCTGTGGAGTATTCGGGTGTCATCATGGCAAATGTGGAGCTCGACGTAAACAACAGCAGCCGCGACTCTATGTCTGTGCGTATGAGGTCGGAGGGTATATATCGCGGTACTACGCTGCTTATGCCCAACTTCAACCTTAATGGTGGTGCCCGCGAGAACCGCATCACGCTCTCGGCGGGATTTAGAGATAGCGACAAGCGCTCGGCGATGCTCGGTCTTGCGGCAAAGTTCAGCAAGAGTGCTGAGACTAATCACCGCTCGATACACATCAACGTAACACCCTCGCATTTCACGGCAGATGATGCGCAGTGGAAGCTCTATGCTCGTGGCATCGACATCGACTCGTCGCGTATCGCTATCAACGACCTACGCATCACGCGTGGCGACCAACTTCTAAATATCAATGGTGTGGTCTCACGCCAGAGGGAGGACTCAATACGCATCACGCTTAACCGCTTCGATATTTCTCCCTTGTCGCAGCTCATAGGTCGCTATGGCTACAACATTAATGGCGCTTCGACGGGTTATGCTACCATCAAGTCGGCGCTCAACAACCCCGAGATAGAGGCGCGCATAAGCCTCGATGATTGGAGTGTGAACGGCATTGACGCACCGCCGCAGGATATCATCACCGATTGGGACTTCAAACAGAACCGTGCGAGAGTCTTTGTGCGTGACCGTGGCACGCAGGATACACTCATCAGAGGATACTACCAACCTGTGGGTACACGTTACTATGCTAACGCACGTATCCGTCGCCTCAAGGCGGAGCTTATACAGCCCTTCCTTGTGGGCATCGTCTCGGATATCGAGGGCGATGTAAACGTATATGCAACTGTCGTAGGTGAGGGTCGCCAGGCGCACCTCAATGGTCGTGGCACGGTGGAGAACCTTGCTACGAAGGTTGACTATACAAACGTGCGATATACGGCGCCCTATGGCGAGTTACGTGTGGAGGACAACCACATCTATGCCGACGGCGTGGAACTCTTCGACTCGAAAGGTAATAAGGGTATCTACAAGATGGACCTCGACCTTAACCACTTGTCGAACGTCACCTACGACATCTCGATTGATGCCGATAAAATGTTGGTGCTCGACACCAAGGCAAAGGATAACGACTACTTCTATGGTCATGTCTACGCTACGGGCTCTGCGGAGTTTAAGGGCGACAAGCGTGGCTTGAAGATGGATATCGAGGCGACAAGTAACGACAACTCACACTTCTACATGCCGCTCTCGGGTAAGGAGGATGTGTCGTATGCCGACTTTGTGCGATTCCGCACACAGGAGGTCAAGGGCCCCGATACAACGGCCTTCCTCACACGCCGTATGCTTGCGTATGAGCGAAAGCGCCGCCATGTGAGCAACATCGGTAGTGTGATGGATATGGATATGACCTTTAATGTGCAGCCCAATATCGAGATGCAGTTGGTTATCGACCCCACGGTGGGTGATATCATCAAGGGTCGCGGTAAGGGTCAGCTAAATATGCACATCGTGCCCGAGGCTAATATCTTCGAGATGCGTGGCGAGTACACCATCAGCGAGGGTGACTATCTCTTCACGTTGCAGAATATCTGGCATAAGCTCTTTAAGGTTGTGCCAGGCTCTTCCGTATCGTGGAATGGTGACCCGATGGGTGCGCAGTTAAATATCGATGCCGTCTACGAGACTAAGGCGTCGTTGAAACCGCTTATCGGTAACTCCCTGCAGGGCATCGACACCTCGCGTGCTGTGCCCGTGGAGTGCTACATAAAACTTACCGAAGATATGATGGCGCCCAAGGTGACCTTCGATGTTGAGGTGCCGAACGTAGCTCCGGAGATTCAAACCGTCATAGACAAGGCGCTCAACGACCAGCAGTCCATCGCTACGCAGATGTTCTGGTTGCTGGCTGCCAACACCTTCTCGTCGGACGATACGGGTGCTATGGGTGCTTCGCTCTCTGCAACTACGGGCTTCGAGCTCCTCTCGAACCAGTTGAGCAACTGGCTCTCGGGTGACAACTACAATATCATCCTGCGCTACCGTCCACGTACCGAGCAGACGGGTGACGAGGTGGACTTCGGCTTCTCAAAGAGCTGGCTCGACAACCGCCTTATCATCGAGGTTGAGGGTGGCTACCTCTCGGATGAGTCGCTCAAGGCTACGGAGAAGGCGTCGAACTTCGTCGGCGAGGCCTTCATCACATGGCTTATCGACTCCGATGGTGCCTTCCGCCTTAAGGGCTTCACGCAGACTATCGACCGCTATGGCGAGAACCAGGGTATGCAGGAGTCGGGCGTGGGTGTCTACTATAGCGAGAGTTTTAATACCTTCACTGAGCTGGGTCAGAGTCTCAAGGCGCGATTCTCGCGCGATAGTGTAGCGCGTGCCGAGCGACGCATAGCGCGCGACTCGCAGCGTGCAGCACGCAAGGAGCAGCGCGAGGCAAAGGCATATGCCCGCAAGAATCCACCCATTGTGGATAGCGAATAGTGTATAATATTGAAAATGAAGAGATAACTAATAAAAATTAATAATTAAAAACACTAAAACAACTATGATTAACATTCTTACTGCTGCACCCGATGCGGCAACCGTAGAGCAGGTGGATTCAGTTGCTATGGCCAATGAGGCTCTTCAGAAAACCACAGAGAAGGCTGGTGACTCATCAATCGGTCTTTGGGAGTTATGCTTCGGTGGTGGTGTGTTCTCTGTAATCCTCATGTGCCTCCTTCTTGTGTTGCTCTGTGTTCTTGTTTTCATCTTCGTGGATCGCTTCATCGCCATTCGTCGCGCTTCGGCTATCGACTACAACTTCATGAACCGCATTCGTGACTGCATCTCTGAGGGAAACATCGAGGCGGCTATCGACCTCTGCCGTCGCACCAACTCGCCCATCGCACGCATGGTGGAGAAGGGTATCGAGCGCATCGGTCGCCCCATGAGCGACATTCAGACAGCTATCGAGAATGTGGCAAACGTTGAGGTTGCGAAGCTCGAGACAAGTCTCCCATGGTTGTCATCTATCGCTGGTGGTGCCCCCATGATCGGTTTCTTGGGTACTGTAGTAGGTATGGTGCAGGTGTTTATGAATATGTCGTCAAACGGTTCTGGCGTTATCGAGTTGTCGCAGCTCTCTGAGGGTATGTTCGTAGCTATGGTAACTACCGTAGGTGGTCTTGTGGTGGGTATCCCCGCATACTTTGCATACAACTACCTCGTAGCACGCATCGAGAAACTCGTATTTAGAATGGAGGCTACAACAATCGCCTTTATGGATATCTTGAACCAGCCCGTACAAAAATAGTCTGAGCTATGGCAATTAAGAGAAGTTCAAAGAGCAATCCGTCATTCTCGGCATCGTCGATGACCGACCTTGTCTTTCTGTTGTTGGTGTTCTTCATCCTCGCCACAACACTCATCAACCCCAATAATGCGGTGCGCCTCACGCTCCCCTCATCTTCGAGTCAGGAGGGTGACCCCTCGGTTATCTCGCTCTCTATCGTAGGAGCGCAGAAGTCGTCTACGGGCTACCACTACATTATCAACAACGACGAGGCGCATCCTCACGAGACTGTTGAGGCTGTCACTGCGGCGTTGGCAATCGAGTATGAGCCCTTCGAGGGTCGTGCCGAGGAGGATAAACCCTATATCTCGTTGCGCTGCGACGAGAAGGTTACGGTAGATGTGCTTGTGGAGATTATCGATCTCACTCGCGAGAAGAAGTACAAGATGGTGCTTGCTACAAAGGATAAGTAGTATAGAGTTAAACTTTAAGGAGTTATGGAGTATTACAACCCCATAGATCGCACTTCGCGTCGTGTCGCTATCATCGTCACAACTGTTTTTGTGGTGATGATAACGCTCTGCCTCTCCTTTATTTGCTTCCCTCCGTATGAGTTCGAGGAACCCAGACCTACGCTTAACATCCTCTTTGAGGAGCCTGTAGAGGCGAAGGATGAGTCTGAACCTGAGACATCACCGACCCCTGCAACTACCACTCAAGCTACCACCCCAAATCCGGCCCATGTTGTAGAGTCTACAACCGAGAACAGTGCTCAAACCTCTGGTGAGAGTGACCAAACACAGACGGTAAATCCTAATGCTATGTTTAAACCCGTTACGGGAAATATTCCCGATCAGGTGCCCGTGGGTAACCCCCTTGCACCCGATGGTCCTCAAGAGTCGAATAAAGGTAAGGGTTCGGGCTACAACCTCCAGGGTACAGATCAGTTGGATATGGGACTCAGGGGACGAGGTTTGCGTGAGGGCCTTCCTCAGCCTGCAAAGAAGTATAACACTGAGGGTACTGTTGTTGTGAGTGTTGTAATCGATGCAGAGGGTAATGTAACAAGTGCAAGTGTTGACCCAGATGGAACTAGCACCAACGATGCAAAGTTGCGTGAGTTGGCTGTGGAGGCCGCACTTAAGGCTAAGTTTAACCCAAGTGAGCGCACGGCTCAGGGTGGTGTCATCACCTATGTCTTTAAGTTGAACTAGTTGCAGTTGCAAATAATTGTAGAGATTATGAGAGCGTTTTTGATGTGCTTTATGCTGCTTGCCACCACCTTCACGGCGTGGGCCGAGGAGCCTAAGGGTGCAAACATAGAGTTTTCGACTAAGGTCGTGGACCTCGGTGTGTTGACGCGCGAGGACGATAAGCAGATTGTGCGCCTAAGTTACACGAATACGGGCGATGTACCCTTGGTTGTTACGGAGGTGCGCACGACGTGCTCGTGTACGACCATTCAGCACGACAGAAAGAAGGTTATGCCCACGGAGCGCGGTGTGCTCACAATAACTATGGACCCCTCGAAGGCCCCAGTGGGTAGCTTCTATCGCGTGCTACAGGTATACTCAACCGCGACAAATGGAGTGCAGCATATAACGCTAAAGGCAGAAATAGAGTAAAAATAGAGAGTATTATGGAGATTAAACGACTGGTTTTTAACCCATTTAGAGAGAATACATACGTTGCGTGGGACGATACCAAGGAGTGTATTATCGTCGACGCAGGTAACATGGTTGCGGGCGAGAACCGCATCCTCGGCGAGTTTATCGAGGCACACGGCCTAAAGCCTGTTATGGCAGTAAACACACACGGCCACTTCGATCATGTTGGCGGTGTTAAGTGGCTTAAGGATACCTACGGCGCGCAGTTCGCATGCTCAAAGAAGGATAAGTTCATCATCGACAGCACGGCGGGTGGCACGATGTATGGCTTCAAGTGCAACGAGGTGCCCGAGATAGATATTGACCTCGACACCGTTGGCGAGATTCGCTTTGGCGAGACAGTGTTGCGTGTTATCAAGACCCCTGGCCATACGCCTGGCCATGTGGTGTTGTTCAACGAGGTAGATAAAACACTCTTCACGGGCGACACGCTCTTTAAGGAGAGCATTGGACGTACCGACTTGCCCGGTGGCGACTACTCGTGGATTATGAAGTCTATTCTCGAGGAGGTGGTGCCCCTTGGCGACGATGTTACAATCTACCCCGGCCACGAGGACTCATCGACTATCGGCCACGAGGTGTTGTACAACCCCTTCATTGTCGAGGTTCTCAACAACGAGATTAACTACAAAGGATAGTCCCTATGCGTATTGATATTATTACCGTTGTTCCCGAGCTCTTGGACTCGCCACTCAACGAGTCAATACTCAAGCGTGCGCAGGAGTCGGGACATGCCGAGATATATGTGCACAACCTGCGCGACTATACCGACGATAAGCGCCGCACGGTTGACGACTACCCCTTTGGTGGCGAGGCGGGTATGGTCATGAAGATTGAGCCCGTGTTTCGCTGCATCGAGAAGCTAAAGTCGGAGCGCGACTACGACGAGATTATCTTCACCTCGCCCGATGGCATCACCTACAACCAGCACGAGGCAAATCGCCTCTCGCTGATGAAGAATATCATCATCCTCTGTGGCCACTACAAGGGCATCGACTACCGCATCCGCGAGCATCTCATCACTCGCGAGATCTCGATTGGTGACTACGTGCTTACGGGTGGCGAGCTTGCTGCATGTGTCATTGCCGACTCGGTGGTGCGCATCATCCCTGGTGCTATTGGTGACGAGGCCTCGGCACTCACGGACTGCTTCCAGGATAACCTCTTGGCACCTCCCGTCTACACCCGCCCTGCGGAGTTTAACGGTTGGAAGGTGCCCGATGTATTGTTGTCGGGTCACTTTGCCGAGATTGAGAAGTGGCAGGATGAGCAGGCATACCTACGCACTAAGGCCCTCCGCCCCGATTTGTTGGAGGAGTAAGACATAGTAGCGTATAAAACAAATAACTGCGACCCCGAAAGGTCGCAGTTATTATTATATATAGGTATCTCGCTACTTGATGTCGAAGTTCAGTAGCGTGTGGTCGCCGATTACAAGGCGGTAGTTATCGCCCGCCTTTGCCTCAAAGTTGGCGGGTGCACCGAGATATATAAGGTCGCCAATGCGCAGTGTCATGCACTCCGAGAGGTGGCTTACGACGTGGTCGGGCGTGAAGCGCATGTCGCTAAGAGCGATGCGTGTCCTCTCTTCGCCGTTGATGTAGAATATAGCGCCCTCGGCGATAGCCTCTGCGGGGAGCGTCTCGAGTGATAGTGCCGAGGAGTGGTCAAAGCCAACAGCCTCATCCCAGGGCATACCCTCGCGGCGTGCCTCGTCGAGCTTGTCGATAGCGGTGAATGCCACGCCACCCATAACGCCCTCGATGCAGCGTGCTGCGAAGCGCTCGCCGATGTACTTAGCGAGGCGCGATACCTTGAGTACGATATGTGGCTCGGCGATGACGCGACCCACGCCATCGGGGATGTAGAAGGCGTCGTTGTTGCGTAGTAGCGCGGTGTCGGCCTTGAGGTAGTAGCGGGGAGTTGTACCCTCGGCCGAGTAGTTGTTTATGATGTTTATAAGTTTCATTGCTTAAGTGAGTTAACAATATCTTCTGCAAAACGTTCTGATGCTCCTGCCTCGCCAATCATGGTGCGTAGCTCATCGAAGTCGCCAAGCATACGCTCACGCTCGCTACCTCCGGGGAGTATAGCCGCAAGCTCGCGTGCCGACTCCTCGATGGGGAGCTTTGCGCGTACAAGCTCCTTCACGGCCTCGCGGTTGAGGTTGATGTTTACGAGCGAGATGTAGGGTATGCGCAAGAAGTAGGGTTTTAGTTTTTCGTAGAGCCAAGGTACATGGTACAACACCACCTCGGGGATACCCATAAGCGCGGTCTCGAGTGTCGCTGTGCCCGATGTCACTATCGCCGCCTCGCTCATGGCGAGGGTCTGCTGCGTGCGGTCGCAGACATACTTCACATTCGAGTCGGCTATAATGCTGTCGTAGAGGCTCTTATCTATCCATGGCACTGCTGTAACCACAAACTGGTAGTCGGCAAATTGGCGCGAGAGGGCCACCATGTCGGGTAGGTTAGCCTTAATCTCCGAGATGCGGCTGCCGGCCAATAGCGCCACTATGGGGCGGTTGTCGAGACCACACTCTGCGAGGTATGCCTCGCGCGTGGGGAGCGTACTACGGCGCTCGGCGATGTCGTCAACCAAGGGGTTGCCACAGAACGTGGGCTCTATGCCGTGGCCACGGAAGTACTCCGTCTCGAAAGGGAAGATGGTGTAGAGGCGGTCAACATATTTGCGTAGCTGCTTCACGCGGCGCTCCTTCCATGCCCACACCTTGGGTGCTATGTAGTAGTACACCTTGATTCCCTTAGCCTTTGCCCACTTCGCGATGCGTAGGTTGAAGGCGGGGTAGTCGATAAGGATGATGACATCGGGGTTGAAGCTCTCGATGTCGGCCTTTACGTCGTCTATCTGGCGAAATATGGTGCGTAGGTTCTTTGCCACCTGCACGAAACCGAAGAAGGACATCTGTTTATAGTGGTAGAGCATATTCTCCGTGCCACCCACCTCGGCCATGCGGTCGCCACCCGAGAAGCGGAACGATGCTTCGGGGTCGTTGTGGCGTATGCCGCGCATAAGTTTGCTGCCGTGGAGGTCGCCCGAGGGCTCACCCGCAATAACGTAATACTTCATAGTGAGTGCAATTTGACTACAAAGATAACCCTTTATTTCGAATATAGGGCTCATCATGCACCAAAAAAGCAGCACCCCGAGGAGTGCTGCTCGCTAAAACGTGGGACGAGAGCCTACTTTACGACAATCTTACCATTGTCAACCTCAAAGAAGTTGGCATCTGCGCCACCATTGAGGAGTGCCAATGCGTCGGCAGATGTTGCCACGCTGTTGTCCGATACGTTCAAGAGGTCGCCATTGCTATAGTAGAAGCACTCGACATTGTTGTTCGAAGCCTGATATGTGAGGCCGTTCGATGAGATAATGTCGCCAGCGTTCAAGCAATAGTTGGCCTTGTCGCCCGTGCCATACTGAGCCTTGGGGGCGATGCCACCTGCGCCATCAGCACCACGAATCTCGCCATGGTTGTAGCAGTAATTTGCGGTGATAGTGCCGTAGAGACTGTATGCGATACCTGCGGCGTAGCTATTTGTAGCGGTGATGTTACCGAAGTTTGCGCAGTAGGCAAATGTAGCCTTTGCACCAGGTGTCTGACCGAGGATGCCCGCAGCCGAGGCGTTGGCATTGTCCATTGTAGAGAGCACATCGCCATAGTTGAAGCAGCGCTCGAAGTCACACGCACCCAAGATGATACATACTACACCCGATGCGGGCTCCGATTTCGAAGATGTAATCTCGCCATTGTTCACCGCGTTAGATATAGCGCCCTCCATGCGGTTTGCGATGCCTGCTGCGCCCCACTCACCTGTGATGTCGCCATTGTTTACAACATTCTCGAGTGTGGTATTTGCGCCTGTAAGCCAGCTTGCTATACCCGCAGCGCGGTTAGCTGTAACCGTAGCATCGTTCTGGCAATTTGTGATTGTGACATCCTCGGCGTTGTGGCAGATGCCCGCAGCGTAGCTTGTAGCGTTGATAGTGCCCGACACCTTAACATTGTCGATTGTCATGCCCGCCTCGGCGTTGCATACTACGGCTGCGGCATACTTTGTAGAGTTGATGTTTACGCTCTCGAGTGTGAGGTTCTTAACCTCGGCATTGGCATCGGCGTAGGCAATAAGTGCTGCGTTGTCGCCACCCACGGCGAGGTTATAGATAGTCTTGCCATTACCATCGAAAGAACCTGTGAACATATTGGTTGATGTGCCAATTGGTGTCCAGGGCTCGTTATTGAGGTCGATATTCTCCGCAAGGATGATTGTCTTATTGCTAAGGTCATTAGCATCGGCTGTTGCGAGCCATGCAAGCTCCGAAGCCTTAGTGATGGTGTAGGTCTGCGTTGTAGCATCGAGTGCGGGCTCCGATACGCTTGTGCCATCCCATACCTCCTGGTAGAAGGGCTCGTCCGTAACGCCATTCGCGAAGTTGTCGACGATGGTAACCTCTATCGCGGTGTTAGATGTGAGGACATTACCTATGAGCGTTGTGAGGTGGTTGCGCTGCACGGGGATGTCGGTAGAGAAGGCTGTGGTCTTGATCTCGCCATTGCTCTTGTCGTAAACCGTCATCGTGAAGTTGATAGCCTGCTGCTGGTCGGTGGCGAGGATGTAGTCCGTGAAGAGGGTCATGTGTGTATGGCGCATGATGCCATCAGCGCTCTGTGCACCGTAGAGGGCGTAGTTATCAAAACCCTCGGTGTAGGTGTGAGTGCTAAGACCTGTGTGTGTGGTGTCAATAACCTTCGACACTGCGGGGTCGTATGCCACCTCGAATGCCTTCGTTGTGTAAGCACCGCTGATAGCGCCAGTGAGGGCGTTGAAGGCATTGGGGTTGAAGGCGTTATACTCAATCGCCACCTTGCCGGGGTCGCTGTTGATGTTGAGGTCGGCGAGGTCCGTAGCCACTACGCGCACCTTACCATAGGGGCGTGTAAGGGTGATGCTCTCGGCTGTGGGGGTGCTCACGGTGATATCCTTAGATGCGAAATAAGTATCGGCAGCCTCATCGTTGATAGCCTCGTTCTTGATTGTGATCTCCTTAAGCGTTGCGCCTATGTTGTGGCGAAGGCCGAGCTCGCGCTGTGTCTCGATTGCAGGGTTGTCTGTCGCACCATTATCGACAAAGTCGGCAAATACAACGAAGTGGTAGTCGCGGTTGGGCACAAGGCGAAGGTCGAACGTAACGGGACTGTACTGGTCAACTACCACCACCTGACGATCCTTGATAGGGGCGTAGTCATCGCCATAGATGCCACTGGGGTCAACATCGTAAACCTCCAGGGTGTAGCGAAGATCTACATCGGCCCAGTCTATGCGGTTATCGCCCGCCGCGCTACCCTGCAAGTAGTCGATAGCGCCGTAGGCACTGTTGCGTCCCGCCTGGGGTGTAGTGTCGCCCGCACGTGTTGAGAGGTCGGTGACGCCCACGGCGAGTGAGAAGTTGATCTCGTCATTACCAACGATCTTTGTTGTCTCATGGTCTGTCTGGCACGATGCTAATCCAAGCACCGCTGCCGATAAAGCTAAAAATTTTCTCATAAAGTAAAAATGTATTGAGTGTACATGCCTTGTAGCTTTACAAAACAAGTGCCATGATTGTCCAATCACAAAAAGGCGACCCCTTTAGAGGAGTCGCCCAAATGTTGTATGTGGGAGTCTATTAGATGCCCATCTCGTCGATAAGCCACTCAGCACCACCCACCTTGTCAACTACGAACAATACGTAGCGGATGTCGCAGATGATGTTGCGGCATAATGTCTCGTCGAACTCGATGTCGGACATTGTTGAGAGCCATGTGCGGTCGAAGTTAACACCGATGAGCTCGCCTTTGCGGTTGAGAACGGGAGAACCTGAGTTACCACCTGTAGTGTGGTTTGTAGCGATGAAGCAAACGGGAACGGTGTAGTTACCATTCATTGTTACGCCCCAACGGCCGTAGTCCTTAGCTGCATAAGCGTCGCGCAATGACTGAGGCACGTTGTAGTCGTAGATCTCGGGGTTGTCCTTAGCGATGATACCCTCCAATGTTGTCTGTGGGAGGTGGTACTCGCCATCGGCATACTCATAACCCGCTACCTTACCGTAAGCAACGCGCAATGTGAGGTTTGCATCGGGGAAGAATGCACGCTTCTTATCCCACTCCATAAGCGCCTTAACGTAGGGACGGAACCAACGCTCGATGTCGGGGATGTTGCTGAAGTTGCGGTATGCGTACTTCGATACGTGCGCGCGCAATGGAGCGATAGCGTTTGCGAACTCTGTGACGGGGTCGTTAGCCACGTTCTCGGCGTTGTAGCTCTCGAGGCTGCCGAGGGTAGTGTTGTCGTAGATCCACTCTGCGTATGCTCGTGCGCCACCATGCTTAGCCAAGAGCTCCTTCAATGCTGGAGTGAAGAGCGTAGCGTGCTTCTCGTATGCTGTGAGCATAGCGATGGCGATGTCGCGGTCAACGTTTACGTCGAAGTCCTTGTAGAAGAGCTCGAGGGCTGCCTGCTTCTGCTCGGCAGTGAACTTGTCGTTGTTCGCGATTGCTACAACCTGTGTAAGCTCTATGC
>JAEZPN010000044.1 GCA_023413645.1 Bacteroidota bacterium | reverse complement strand
ATGTAATAGGCAGTGCATACTCCCAAGGTAGGAAGCTATAGGCCAATGCCGAGTAGATAATCATGAGGATGGGCCACAACACGAGGTAGATAACAAAGCGAATCGAGTTGCGGAAGGCATGGTCCTTAATCTTGGTGAACAAGAACTTCACAACAGCCACCATGGGCAGTGTGAGAATAGATGCAGGAAGTGTGTATGGGAGCTTCAGTAGGAAGAAGAACATCTGCATAATGCGTGATGCAAGACCATTCTTCGCTGCTACCGACTTGAGGCTGATAGACTGCGAGGTACGCTCATCATATGCCTCTTTGCCCAAACGCAATAGTTCTGCTGCCACCTCGGGTTTAGACTCCTTGAGGCGCATTACCTCGCGTACGGTGCGGTTGTTGGCCTCGAAGTGTGCATCCATGCCGCGAAGGCGCTTGCCATCGACAACATATTTGCATCTTCTGGTCTGGTGCTTAACTACCGTAGCACATATCTCATACATCGCCTCGTAGTCATCGTCGTTGGGGATGTAGAAGATAGAGTTGTGTATGCGCTCAGTGAGCAACTCGCGCATTGAGGTCATCTGCTCTGCAGGCGTAAGCTCGTTATTCTCCTTGATGAAACGACCTACGTTGATAGGCTCACCAATCTGTACGCGCACCGTAGAGCGGAAGCGGAAGAAGCTGCCGTAACGAATACCTACGGGAACAATATAGAGAGGCATGTCGGGCATAAGCTCCTGTGCCTGGAATGCAATGCGGAAGATACCCTTAGCCAAAGGTAGTGACGAGTATTTGGCCTGGTGTGTGCCCTCGGGGAAGATGCAGAAGGGGACGCGGTCTCGCAATACATCGACAGCGCGCTCGATAGTCTCGTTATTCTTCTTCACCTCCTCATAGCCATCACGCATACGCATAATAGGCATGATTCTCAACCACTTTAATATCTTGGCAATCTTAGGGTTGCGGAAGATGTCGGCGCGTGCTACAAACACTTTGGGCTGGTGGTCCATACCCAACACTACCATAGCGTCCATAAGGGCGTTGGTATGGTTAGGTGCAAGGATAATAGCACCATCCTTGGGTATAAACTCCTTGCCTACGTACTTAATCTTGCGGTAGGAGAGTTTCATTACGATATCTACGTAGTAACGCAGAAAATCGTACATGAAGTCATAGTCCTGAACCTTCTTCTCTTTAGCCATAACTATACAAGCTTAGTGCGACGGAAGATAGATGAGGTGATAAGACCCGATATGATGTGCCATACACCCCAGATAGCGGTGATAAATACCATACCGCCATTGTTGTCCCATATTGCGGGATCGAAGATCTTGTCGTTGAAGAGTAGAATTAGTCCGAGACCTGAGTTCTGGATACCTACCTCGATAGTCATTGAGCGGCGGTCAGCCTTGGGAAGACGGAAGAGTGTAGCTCCACCATAACCTGTGCTGAGTGCGCAGAGGTTGTGTGCAATAACTACAATAAAGGCAAAGAGAATCGCTATGATAACGCCTTCAAGTGTAACGGCAGGTGCAATGATTGTGTTGCAGAGGTTACATACAATGTCGTCATGGCCCTCGAGTGCGCTAACAACCTTTGTGAACGACACAACCACCATACCCATAAATAGGATGATAGAGAGTATCTGCGAGGGCTTCAAAAGGCGCTTTGTAGCGTTGGGGAAGTAGTGTGCGAATGCCATACCCGCAACAATGGGGAGACCCAACAAGAGCATAATCTGCTCGAACATATCGCCGAAGGGGATTACAAGGGTTGGGATCTCGTTGTTGATGCTTACGATGTTGCAGTAGAGCGTACCGTAGAGCCAGAAGTTAAGTGGCGTAATGAGTGGGGCAAAGGCTGTAGTAACTGCAGTCATCGATACAGAGAGCTCGATATTGCCCTTGGCGTATGACGACATGAAGTTCGAGATGTTACCACCGGGGCACGATGCAACGAGAATCATACCCAATGCTACCATGGGGGTGATAAGAGAGCTGAATGCCAATGCCACGCAGAGAGTAACCAAGGGGAGTGCCACCCACTGCATTGCAATACCAACAAGAATAGACTTAGGATAGCGGAATACATCCTTGAATGTGTCTAGTTTGATGCCGAGGGCAACGCCGAACATTACGAGTGCCAAGATGATGTTGACAAGTGTCATCTCGCCTGCGCCCAAATTGGGATCGAGGGGATCCAAAATCTGTAGATTTTCCTTCATACGTTAAATCATTCGTGTAGTCTATTGCACTACTGTTTGGTTTAATAGCTCCGAGAATATCGCTTTTATGGGGTGCGCACTCTCGGAAAATGCCAATGAGACTTGACTATAATCGCACAAATATACCTAATATTTTTCAATTAATGCGCATAAATTGACCTATTTCGCATATTTGGATAGTAGATATAAGTATAAATACCCATAGTGAATCTAGTCAAAATGGAGATTATCGGGTAAGACAACGATTTTGGCGATACCTATGTATATAATATAAGAGAGGCTGTCGCGAACATGTCGGACAGCCCCTCTTGGGTAGTAAGTATGTTAAAACTACTTAACGCTCAATGCAGCGTGAGCAGCAGCCAAACGTGCGATAGGCACACGGAATGGAGAGCAGCTTACGTAGTTCAAACCTGCGTGGTGGCAGAACTCTACTGATGAAGGCTCACCGCCGTGCTCACCGCAGATACCACACTTCAAGTCGGGACGAGTTGTACGACCCTTGAACACAGCCTCGCGTACGAGCTGGCCAACGCCGTTGCGGTCCAAGATCTTGAAAGGATCGTTCTTGAGGATGTTCTTCTCCAAGTAGATAGGCAAGAACTTAGCGATATCGTCACGTGAGAAACCGAGAGTCATCTGAGTAAGGTCGTTTGTACCGAATGAGAAGAACTCTGCAACCTCAGCGATCTGGTTAGCTGTAACAGCAGCGCGAGGAACCTCGATCATTGTACCTACGAGGTAGTCGATGCGGTCGTTACGCTCTGCGAATACTGCCTCAGCAGTCTTGTCGATGATGTTCTTCTGGTAGCGGAGCTCCTTGTGGTTACCTACCAATGGAACCATGATCTCTACCTTAACAGGTGTGCCAGCAGCCTTAACGTTCATTGCAGCCTCGATGATAGCACGTGCCTGCATCTCAGTAATCTCGGGGTATGTGTTACCGAGACGGCAACCACGGTGACCGAGCATTGGGTTAACCTCGTGCAAAGC
>JAEZPN010000003.1 GCA_023413645.1 Bacteroidota bacterium | reverse complement strand
GCTCAAGATAAACCTCACGAATGCCATCATGGCGGTTCCCGAGTTGAAGGCTGCCGAGGAGTCAACAGACCCCATCATGCGCGATACGATTAAGTATGCGAAGATGTTGGAGGGTAATGTGCGAGGTACGGGTGTGCATGCCTGCGGCACTATCATCTGCCGTGACGACATCACCGACTGGGTGCCCGTAAGCACGGCTGACGATAAGGAGACGGGCGAGAAGATGCTCGTAACACAATATGAGGGTTCTGTGATTGAGGATACGGGTCTTATTAAGATGGACTTCCTCGGTCTTAAGACGCTCTCTATTATCAAGGATGCTGTCGAGACTGTGGAGCAGACCCACGGTGTGAAGATTGACATCGACAACATCCCCATCGACGACAAGAAGACATACGACCTATACTGTAAGGGTGGCACGATTGGTACGTTCCAGTTCGAGTCGCCAGGTATGCAGAAGTACCTACGTGAGCTGCAGCCCTCGACCTTCGAGGACCTTATTGCGATGAATGCGCTCTATCGTCCCGGACCTATGGACTACATCCCCGACTTTATCGACCGTAAGCACGGGCGCAAACCTATTGTCTACGATATCCCCATCATGGAGAGATATTTGAAGGACACCTACGGCATCACCGTATATCAGGAGCAGGTGATGTTGCTATCGCGCTTGTTGGGTAACTTTACGCGAGGTGAGTCCGACACCCTACGTAAGGCGATGGGTAAGAAGATTAAGGAGAAACTGGACGAGCTTAAGCCCAAGTTTATTGCGGGTGGTAAGTCGAACGGCCACGACGAGAAGGTCTTGGAGAAGATCTGGGCAGACTGGGAGAAGTTTGCATCATACGCCTTCAACAAGTCGCACGCTACGTGCTACTCGTGGGTAGCCTACCAGACGGCATACGTCAAGGCGCACTACCCTTCTGAGTATATGGCGACGGTGCTTAGCCGCAACCTTAACGACATCAAGCAGGTTACGGCCTACATGAACGAGTGTAAGAGCATGGGTATCGCCGTGCTCGGCCCCGATGTCAACGAGTCAAAGGTTAAGTTCTCGACAAACAAGAGTGGCGACGTACGCTTTGGTCTCGCCGCTATCAAGGGCGTTGGCGAGGCAGCCTCTGAGTCTATTGTCAAGGAGCGCATGGAGAATGGTCCATTCAAGTCTATCTACGACTTTATGGAGCGTGTGAACTACTCGGTTGTCAACCGCAAGTGCTTGGAGAGCATCGCTTATGCTGGCGCTTTCGACTCGCTCATCGACTTCAACCGCTCGCGCTTCTTCGCTGAGGACCAGTCAAAGGTTATGTTCCTCGATATGCTTGTGCGCTATGGTCAGCGTGTGCAGCAGGAGAGGCAGAATGCTCAGCAGAGTCTCTTCGGCATGGCTACAGATGGAGGTTTCGACCTACAAAAGCCCCGCGTTCCCGTTGCTGAGGATTGGAACAACATCGTGATACTGAACAAGGAGAAGGAGGTCATCGGCCTCTACCTCTCGGGACACCCCCTCGACCGCTTCGACTTTATCATCAAGCAGATGTGTAAGGCGGAGTTGGGCGACTTGGAGGACTTGACACTCTTCGATGGTAAGGAGATTGCAGTTGCAGGTGTCGTCGTGTCGGTAACGCCACTCACGACGAAGGATGGCCGCAAGTATGCACGCTTTGTGCTTGAGGACTACAACTCGCAGCACGAGTTCACGCTCTTTAGCAAGGAGTATGCTCAGTGGGGCATGCTCATTGAGCTCAACAACTTCCTCATGATTCGCGGACGCGTGCAGAAGCATCCATATAAGGATGAACTCGAGTATAAGATGACCTCTATCCAGCACCTTGCCGACATCGCCGACACGATTAAGGCTATACGCCTGGAGTTGGAGGTGCACGACGTATGCTCAACGCTTACAGATATGTTACTCGACGTCATCTCGCGCAATAGCGGCAAGGCATCGTTGCAGATTACCGTAACGGATGCGCACGAGGATGTCAAGATACGTCTATCATCGAGCTACCGTGTGGAGCCAACGACAGATTTTATGGAGTTCCTAAAGAGAAACGAAATCAACTATTCTATTATAACATAACTTAAAATTTTACAGCTATGGCAATTAAACTTAACAACGCAAACTTCGACGAGGTAATGGGCATGGGTTTGCCCGTAGTAATTGACTTCTGGGCTACATGGTGTGGTCCTTGCCGTATGGTAGCTCCTATCATTGATGAGTTGGCTGAGGAGTACGAGGGTAAGGTTGCAATCTGCAAGTGCGACGTTGGTGACGACGGCGACGAGGTTGCAGCACAGTACCGTGTTCGCAACGTTCCTACTATCCTCTTCTTCAAGGGTGGTCAGCAGGTTGACAAGCACGTAGGTACAGCTACTAAGGATGAGCTCAAGGCTAAGATCGAGGCTATGCTCTAATCTTCGTCATTTATGACAACGCTCCCGCAGGGTAACTCCTCGCGGGAGTTTTTTTACTTCATTCCAAGCAAAGTCAAACCATATTTCATAACACACTGATTTACAACATATTAAAGTCATTTCCAGGCTCATCGTTTTTTATACTCGTAACTACCTGATTATCAATACTATGAAAAATTCGCAAAAATCGCTTTTTCAACATACTGATAATCAACGCATTAACAAGGGGTTCGCGGAAATAGTTTTGGCTAAAAGACTTGGCAACAAGGGGTATTTGCCATAACTTTGCAATAACAAAATCGCAAGCTTAGACAACGAAAATATAAATCTATAGTGTTATGAAAAAGTTTACCCTCTATCTCTTGGCAATGGTCGCAGCGAGTGTGATGCTATCGTGCGACAAGTGCAACGAGCCAATCTGCACCAAGCCAAATCACAACCACACAAAGTCTCCTATCGAGATGTATGTTACTTGTCCAGACTGGAGTCTATATAATGAGTATATCGGAACTCCATATCTCAAAACCGAGTATCCGATAATACACGACACATACACAGGTGAGTTTGGCCTCTGCTACAATTACGATGGAATGGCGGGAGTAACTAAGTTTACACTCAATCGACAGTCACTGATATTAGAGGGTCCTTATGGCACTGAAAAGCTTCAGATAACATTCCGCCTATACCTACCAAGCGACATACCTCTTGAGCTCAACAAGAAGTACTACTTCGGCAATGTTGAAGGAGTTAATACGACTGATGGCATAGTAGTTCCCAACTGCGCTGACAAAAGCGGTTATGAATTGAAAAATCGAATCATTCTCGAAAAGAAGGTCGAGTATTTTGAGTCGACATACGGTTGGATGATGTTTACCCGTCTTGATGAGGTAAAGCAGGATGTCAACCATAAGGATTACATGATGAATATGGAGTTTGAGTTTGTAACGCTTGACGAGGAGAGTGGCGAGGAGCTCATAAGAGTAGAGAATGGTAAAATTGAGGACAACCCCGGCGGTGTTATGGACAGCGACTCGCCAAAGTTTAATAATGTATATGTTGGCTCTACATACTACGATGCCGCTTATTACTCATACACGGTTCGCGATGCCGATGAGTCGGCTTATCTATGCTTGCCAGCTGCGGAGTGCGACGACGACATAACACCAGAGGATATATTCGCACGAGGCGTTGTCACAGACCTTGCCCCATACTTTGCCGATAATGAATGGAACAATAGAGTGGCAACCATCTCTGATTGTATTGAGGGGCTCGATGCGAACACCTCATACAAACTCTTCATCGCAGCACACGACAAGGAGACCGACAAATACGAATATTGTATCAAGGAGTTCGCAACGCAGAAGCATGGCTCAGAGAAGAGGCATGAGGTAGTATTGAGCGATATTGACATCGAGACACTAAGCAGCGACAAGGTTACCTTAGGTCTAATAGTCAATTATGCAGATTTTTTATACTACCATATCTGCGAGGGCGATAGTTGTAACTGCATATTGAGTGACATCGAGTCGGGCATGACAGATATTGCGTTTGATAGCAACATGTCATTCGTTCACTCCATCTACCCCACATTCGAGATTGAGGGTCTAAAACCGAACACGACATACCACGTAACCATTAATGGCTATAACAGAATCTCAACAGCACACAAAGAGATTACCTTTACAACTGCACAATGATAATTTTGCAGAAATATATACGATAAAAACTATTATATCACTTATTGCAATAACTCTAATCATATCATCGTTATTCACTAAACAGACATATTTGGTAGGCAAACATATCGTATATAATAGAAATTATATTTTATACATGAAAAGATTTTTTGTACTTTTATCTAGTGCGGCAATGCTCGTGGCGTGTGGCAACTATGGCAAGAAAAGTGGTCAAGATGAGATAACGCCAGAGATTACAGTCTCAGCTATACTATCTAACAAGATTAGTGGCGACCTATCTGCTCTTACTGATATCCCCAAAACTATAACCATCCAGTGGCAGGAGGGAAGTATTGAGGCAAGTATAGACGAGAATGGCAAGTTTGCTACAACCATTAATACTTACGAGGGAGATGCTATCCATGTCATTGTCAGCGATGATGTTCAATCTTGGTGTTTGGCTGACGGTAGCGATGTAAACTTTGTATATAAGAATGAGGATCTTATTCCTACTGGCTCAGCCTTGAATGATAAGTGGGGTAAATACTGCGACAAGATTGCCATTATGATTGAGGATATCTATAAGTCAACAACCCAAGAGGAGGCCGATGCTAAGTATCAGGCTGTTCTTCAGCATATGGTTGACTTCATGTATACCAACACAAACAACGTCTTGTCACTTAATGCGCTTGTCTCATATATTAACTTTGGTGGCGATGATGCTATAGCAACCGACATCTTCAACAAAATTGACACTCGCTTTGCCGTACTTGACCTATACAAGAGCTACAGGACAACAATGGTAGGTGCAGAGCTTATCGACCTTGAGCTTCCTAACGCCGAGGGTGAGATGGTTCAAGTGTCAGACCTATGCAAGAGTGGCAAGTGGGTACTCATTGACTTTTGGGCTACATGGTGCGGTCCTTGCCGTGGCGAGATACCCTATCTTGTGGAGGCATACGCTAAGTATGCCCCTATGGGTTTAGAAATTTATGGTGTATCATTCGACTACCCTGGCACAGAGGCACGTTGGATAGAGTTTATCGCAGATAACAGCATGACATGGATAAACGTATGGGGCACTGGCGAGGATGGTTCATGGAATGTTGGCGAGAAATTCAATATCAGTGGTATTCCCTCAAACTTTCTATACTCACCAGAGGGTAAGCTTGTGGCGAAGAACTTACGTGGCGACAATATCGAGAAAACCCTCTCAGAGCATATTAGATAAGTCATTATAAATTAACATACTTTTAGTGTATGCGGGTTACAAAAATGTAACCCGCATACATTGTATATATAACACAGCAGGTAGAAAATTATAACAATTTCACTACGTTTAAGGGTAAAAAAAGAGCGATACCCCCATAAATGGGGGTTGCGTTTTTGGCGGGTAGCCGTGGCAATCTTCCATTGTCTCTTCACAGATGTAGATCCCCACGTCGCTTCGCTCCTCAGGATGACGTTTTGTTAACCCGTCATTGCGAGGCGTAGCCGTGGCAATCTCCGCGCTCTCTATGTCATCCTGAGTGCAACGAAGGATCTCCTCGCTTGCTACATGCTATCAACGCGGGTTGTCTCTTGTCTGCTTCGAGGAGATTCTTCACTTCGTTCAGAATGACAGCGTATGGTATTCAGAATGACAAGTGCAGAGGCGCAACAGATAGCCGAGGAGTTGGGGTACAAGACACCTTCTGCTGTACACAAACTTTTGAAACAAGGGGAGTAAAGAGCGTTCTCTGTTCTCCCGTTCTCTTTACCTATGTTAGAGAACAGAGAACACCCTCTCGCCCACTCCACCCGAGCCCATAACAACCACTAGTTACCCATTTCTGCCGAATACCCCCATAAATGGGGGTTGCGTATTTGGTGGGGGTGTTGTACTTTTGCAGCATGAAAAGTCTGCTTGCTATACTAACACTTGCGTTTGCTAACCCTGTTGCGGAGGTGGAGGACAACTCCATCCCCACAGATACGCTACATATCGAGCGTATCGAGGTCACAGCATCGCTAAAGAGCGACGACGCACTGCGCACACCAATAGCAACAACACAGCTCACAATGGGTCGCATCGAGCGAATGGGCGTATCCTCAATCAAGGATGTGTCACTCATCGCGCCCAACTTCTACCAGCCCAACTACGGCTCATCCATAACGTCATCTATATATGTGCGTGGCTTCGGCTCGCGCATCGACCAGCCCGTCTTGGGTGTCACCATCGACGACATACCGTTGATGAATAAGAATGTCTACGACTTCGACTTCTACGACATTCGCAAACTGGAACTATTGCGCGGTCCTCAGGGCACGCTATATGGTCGCAACACCTCGGGTGGCGTTATGAACATCACTACCCTCTCACCCCTATCGTGGCAGGGTTTTCGTGCCATGGCGGAGTACTCAACAATGACATCGTACCGCGCCTCGGCAGCATACTACGCACGCCCAAGTGCCAATTTCGGCATCTCGGCGGCAGCGAACTTCAGCCACGACGGCGGCTACTTCCTCAATACATACACCGATCAGATGTGTGACCGCGGCAACAACGCCTCGGCACGTCTGCGCATGCAGTGGTTACTAAAGCGCGGCTGGAGCCTCGACAACTCACTAACGGCAGGTTACACAAACGAGGGTGGATATGCCTACCACCACTACAACCCCACGACAAATACCACGGAGGCCATAGCCTACAACGACCCTGCGGGCTATGAGCGCATTGCGATAACCGAGGGTTTCGTGGCGAAGTATCAGGGAGAGAAGATATTGCTTTCGAGCGCTACGAGCTACCAGTATTTGAACGATGTTATGACCCTCGACCAGGACTTCACGCCCAAGTCGATGTTTACGATGCAGCAGAAGCAGCGCGAGCACACCATAACCGAGGAGGTTGTGATACGCAATGCCGACCGTACGCAGCGCTGGCAGTGGCTAACGGGAGCATTTGCCTTTGCTAAGTGGCTCGATATGTCCTCGCCCGTTACGTTCAAGCGCGACGGCATCGACGAACTCATACTGGGCAACATCAACAAGGGCATACACACCGTATTTCCCAACAACAGCATGCACATTGGCGGCGACAACTTCGTCATAAACAGCGACTTTAGCATCCCCACCTACGGAGCAGCGCTATATCATCAGTCATCATATCGCATAGGCGCATGGCAGCTCACTGCGGGCATACGCTTCGACCTGGAGTATAGCTCGATGCGCTACAACTCCAACGCCACCATCCCCTACATGTTCGACATGACGATGAGCGACTACCGCGACCTATACAGCGAATTCAAGGGTAAGGAGAGCCAGCTCTTCTTCGAGATACTACCCAAGATTGCGGCAGAGTACAGCTTCAACCGTGGCTCGGCATACGCTACAATCACTCGCGGCTACAAGGCGGGAGGCTTCAACACGCAGATATTCTCGGACATCCTCCAGGCCAAGATGATGAACGATATGATGTCGGACCTCGGCATCGAGCTCGACAACGTCGGTGGCACGACATACGACTCTGCCTCGGCTACGCGCTACAAGCCCGAGACAAGTTGGAACTTCGAGGTAGGTACACACCTACGCCCCATGGCGGGATTGAACATCGACGCTGCACTCTTCTGGATTGAGTGCTTCGACCAGCAGGTTACGGTGCTCCCCCACGGCAACAACACGGGTCGCATGATGTCGAACGCAGCACGTGCCCGCAGCTTCGGCGCAGAGATTAGCGCGGAGTATGGCTACGAGGGTTTTACCATACGTGGCGACTATGGCTACACCAACGCTCGCTTCCGCGACTACAACGACGGCATAGGCGACTATGCGGGTAACCGCCTACCCTACGCCCCCGAGCATACGGCACTCGTCATGGCGTCATACTTATGGTGGTTCGACCACCCCGTTGTGCAGAGCCTAACACTCTCGGTCGACTGGCGAGGCACAGGCTCAATCTATTGGAACGAGGCAAACACCCGCTATCAGCCCTTCTACTCTATGTTGGGCGCACAGGCGACGCTACGCATGAATAATATCGAGCTGACAATATGGGGTCGCAACCTCACTAACACCCACTACGACGTCTTCTATTTCAAGAGCGTTGGCAAGGAGTTCTTCTCGAAGGGCACACCCATACATGGCGGCATAAAACTTAACATTACCCTATAACTATGAAAACACTTAGATTTCTACTTCTTTCACTCGTGAGCCTTACGTTTGTGGCTTGCGAGAATGGCGAGAACAACGCCCTACCCTCAAACCCAGAGAAGGGAGAGTGCTACACTGGCACAATGACCGTTGACCAGAACGATGGCACCTTCTACACCCAGGAGGAGGTAGAGGTGGACTACGAGATTTTGGATGGTAAGCTCAACTTTGTGATGTACAAGGTGAAGTTTGCTGACGGCATGCCTATCAAGCTCGACATGGTTGTTGAGGGTGTTGATTGCATTGGTGCGGTGGGTAACTATGTCCTTGCGGGCGACAACATCATCCCCTACGCTATGGGTGGTCCTTTCGAGAAGTTCACAATAACAAATCTTACAGGCCTTATCACTAACGATACTATGTCGCTCAGCTTCATGTGTGGCGAGTATCCCGTAACCTATAGCGGCACAAAGTAGCAGATTATGTTGAAGTTTGTGGTTATCATGGTTGCGCTTATCAACCTTGCTACGTTCGCAACCTACGGCATAGACAAGCAGAGGTCGAAGAGCAAGAAGAGGGGCGTTAAGCGCATCCCCGAGCGCATACTGCTAAGCATGGCAGCTGCGGGAGGTAGCATCGGAGCGCTTCTTGCCATGCAGCTATTTAGCCACAAGACGCAACATGCGAAGTTCAAGTATGGCGTACCGGCACTGCTTCTGCTTCATGCCATACTTATAATATATATACTACTGAAGTTATACGAATAGAAACAATAATGGCTGCCTAATCACTCCAGGCAGCCATTACTATATAGGGTTGGAATATCTTACGCCAAAACCTCGTCAGCCAAGCGCTCCAAAGCTGGCATATCCGAAGGTTTCAATGTAGAGACGATAGTCACCATTGTATCTACCACGGTGACATCCTTGAACGTGTCGATAATCTTACGCATTGCCTTACCTGCCGAAGGTGCCCACGAGCCATTCTCGATAATACCGATGCGGCGCTTCGAGAAGTTCTTGATAGCGAGGTGGTGCAAGAAGTCGTGCATGGGAGGGAATACATCTGCATCGTACGAAGCTGCTGCAACCACAAGACGGCTATAGCGGAAGGCATCCTCCACAGCCTCAGCCATGTCGCAACGCGAGAGGTCTGCAACGACAACCTTCTCTGCGCCCTTAGCCTCCAAAATCTCCGCAAACTTACGCGCCACCTGAGCAGTGTTACCGTGGATAGAGGCGTATGCCACAAGCACACCCTCAGTCTCGGGCTCATACTTGCTCCATGTGTCGTAGAGACCAATGTAGTAGCCGAGGTTCTCCGTAAGAACGGGACCATGTGTTGGGCAGATGATAGCAATATCGAGTGTCGCAGCCTTCTTCAAGAGAGCCTGAACAGGTGCGCCATACTTACCGCAGATATTGAAGTAGTAGCGTCGTGCCTCACATGCCCACTCGCCACCGTTGCACAATGCGCCAAACTTACCGAAGCCATCAGCCGAGAAGAGCACCTTGTCTGTGCTGTCGTATGTCACCATAACCTCGGGCCAGTGCACCATGGGTGCCATAGCGAAGGTGAGTGTGCGACCACCAAGTGAGAGTGTGTCACCCTCCTTAACGCCGATTGTGCGGCCATCGAATGTGGTGTCGTGGAAGAAGTTGGGTAACATCTTAACAGCCTTGTCCGATGCTACGACCTGCATATCGGGATAGAGAGCCATAACGCGAGCGATAGTACCAGCGTGGTCGGGCTCGAGGTGCTGAACGATAAGATAGTCGGGCTTGCGACCAGCGAGTGCGGTGTTCAAATTATCAAGCCACTCATCCGCCTTACGAAGATCTACAGTATCCATCACTGCAACCTTCTCATCGAGGATAAGATATGAGTTATACGACACGCCCTCAGGCACAACATACTGGCTCTCGAACAAGTCGATGTCCGTATCATCAACGCCAATATAGACTATTTTTTCGGTTATATTCTTAATCATTTTGCATATGTTTAATATTTGACTCACAAATATCTTATTTTTTGCCGACAAAAACAAGATTTTTGCACACTTTTTTATACCTTTGCCTTCACATTTTCCATAAAGATTATATTACAATGAAAAAAATAACAACATTCATAATATGCGTCCTTCTTATCGTTGGCTGCGCCACAAAAAGCGAGAGTGATAAAAAGACTATATATGTAACAATCACCCCACTGCAGAGCATCATCG
The DNA here is from genome assembly GCA_023413645.1 of Bacteroidota bacterium. Classification (GTDB taxonomy): domain Bacteria; phylum Bacteroidota; class Bacteroidia; order Bacteroidales; family Rikenellaceae; genus Alistipes. Next base: position 5,775 of record JAEZPN010000003.1, on the reverse strand, counting down.
AGGAGATTACCATGGGCGATTTCGACGTCGAGGTTATAGTACCCAAGGGTGCAAGTCCCGAAACCTTCGAGCCTACACCCAAGCAGGTGACTGCCTTCAGCGATGCGGAGTTTATCTTCTCGACAGGTCTCATAGATTTTGAGCAGAGTCTCGTGCAGCGTATCGGTGGCGACGCGGAGGTTGTAAACCTCTCGAAGGATATTGAACTTATCGCAGGCAGTTGCTCACATGGCAACCACCAGCATAAGCATGGCGTAGACCCCCACATCTGGACCTCGCCACGTGCACTACGCACAATGGTTACCAATGCCCACGCTGCCATCATGGCACACTACCCCGACTCTGTGAAGTACACCAACGCCACAGAGCAGCTCCTTCAGCGCCTCGACACCCTCGACAACTTCTGTGCTACACGTATCGAGACAGAGGGCGTGGAGGCTATGATGATCTACCACCCCGCCTACACCTACTACGCCCGCGACTACGGCATCGAGCAGATTGCAATCGAGCACGACGGCAAGGAACCCTCATTGCGCCAGACAACAGCGCTTATCGAGAAGGCCAAGGAGCACAACATAAAGGCTATCCTCCGCCAGCCACAATATAGCGAAGATAAGGTGCGCGCCATAGCCAACGACACTGGCATAGAGATTATTACCACCGACCCACTCTCAGAGGACATACTCGGTGAGATTGAGCGTGTTACAGAGATTATATGCCGTTAAATATGAAGCAACCTATAATCACCATACGCGACCTTAGCGTCACCTACGACTCCGTTCGCGCACTCGAGCACGTAGACCTCGATATATATGCTGACGACTTCCTCGGCATCATAGGCCCCAATGGCGGTGGCAAGAGCACCCTCGTTAAGGCCATCATGGGCATTGTACCCTACCGTGGAGACATTCACTTCGACGCCTCAATTATGCGCCACGGCAAGCCACACATCGGTTACTTGCCACAGGTGTCGTCATTCGACAAGGTCTTCCCTATCTCAGTTTTGGAGGTTGTAATGTCGGGACTCCAGTCAGAGCGCGGCATGCTACGCCGCTATGGCAAGACTGAGCGCGAGCGTGTCATGGCAACACTCAAGCAGGCACACCTCGACCACCTCGCCTCTCGCCCCATAGGCGAGCTATCGGGAGGTCAGCTTCAGCGCGTCATGCTCTGCCGTGCCATTATCTCGGAACCTAAGCTTCTGGTGCTTGATGAACCAACGAACTTTGTGGATAACCGCTTCGAGAATGAGCTATACAACCTGCTGCACCACCTAAGCCACGACATGGCTATTATGATGGTTTCGCACGACGTGGGCACGATTTCGAGCGTTGTTAACAACATCGTCTGCGTCAACCGCCATGTGCATCGCCACGACTCTAACGTCATCACCGAGGAGCAGCTACGCAACTACGACTGCCCCATCCAGATAATCACGCATGGTGACGTTCCCCACACCGTCCTTGGCGAGCACCACCACTGCCCCCACTGCCACGAGTAACGCTCATCAATCAGCCACTACTACAACCATACCACAGATGAAACTTAGAGCACTTTGCACCATACTTATTCTATCCGTTTTACCTATTCTGCACTCGTGCGATAGAACGGATGACGCCAAACATAGTGACGGTGTAGACAATAAATACCTGTCGTTATACCACTATGGTCGCACATTGAGCCAGCGCGGGGAGTATGCCGAGGCTATGATTGCCTACACCGAGGCCGAGAAACTGTTATCCGAGCTCAACGACAACTGCGCTGCGGGAGAGCTATACACCGAGATAGGCAACATCTATCGCAACAACTACGACTACAGCAAGTGCTTAGAGGCATACCAAACGGCATGCGACTTTTACACTAAAGCGGGGCTGGAGTCTGATGTTGCATATACTTTATTAAACATAGGTATCGCCTATTGGAACTTGGAGGACAACGCTAAGGGCATCGAGTATATCAACGAAGCACTACAAATGGCTCTCAAACTACACGATGAATATCTCGAAATGGTGTGCTACCAGAATATTGTCTTCTTGTGCGATGATATTGATGCGGTTGGAAGGTGTGGAAGTATTGTAGAGGCTTTGGTTAACCGCTACAACATCGAGCAGTTTGGCTCCGGCTCGCTGGTCGCCATAGCAAGTTACTATGCAGAGGTCAAGGATTTTGGTAGAATGGAGGAGTTTATCGGTCGTGCGTGGAGCAATACCACAAATGCCAAAGATTCTATAAATGTATATCTCACCCAAGCCGACATATTGAAGCGTATAGGCAAGCCAGAGGAGGCATTGCAATACTTCGAGGCGGGTGTGAAACTTCAAAATAGAGAGGTGCGCAACTCTCTTAAGCAGCCTATTGAGACTACTCAGAAGGAGTATTTTAAGCAACAAGCCGAGTACAATGCCTATCGCTTAAAGAAGGATAGAGAACTCTACATAACATTGGGCATAATAGCCCTGTTGGCGCTGATAGTTGTCGCGATGTACATCCGCCACCGTATGCTATCCAAAGACCTTGAGATTAGTAAGTATATGGTGCTATCTTCGGAGTTGCAGTCAGCAATTCGCGATAAGGAGGATAAACTATCTGCCATTTCGGAGCATATATCATCGCAAGAGGAGGCGCACAACTCTATGGTTAGCGATATGCACCGCCAGATTGCAGAACTCTTCGAAAAGCAGTATGAGTTGTTGGATAAGTTGAGCAACACCTACTACGAGACGCAGGGCGTGAGCAAGGAGAAGGAGAGCATCTTCAAACAGGTGAAGTCGGAGATAGATAAGTTCGCAACAGACAAGAGGTCTATTGCTCAACTCGAAAAGATTGTGAATACATACAAGCGTAATGTAATCTGTTTGGTGCGTTCGGAGATACCTAATATTTCGGAGCGCGACATTACCCTACTCTGCTACATATATGCGGGCTTCTCGGCAAAGAGTATTAGCATATTTATTGGCGAGACAACAAGCAATATTCTAACGCGAAAATCACGCTTACGCTCAAAGATTGCCAAGTTAGATAGTGCAAATGCAAGGGTTATCCTTGAGGAGATGCCATAAGAGGCTGTTTCCATATTACAAAGCACATATATAGGTCGAGCGTATATCGCATAAAATCAGTTAGTTACAATAAGGTGTAAGAAATCGAAATCTTACGCCTTATTTATTTTATTGATTTACAGCGATTTAGCCTCACACCGTGTTATATAGATAACCGTGCGTATATAGTAGTTTTCGTGATTTTCTGCCATATCTTTGCCGTAGCAAGTCACGATAATTCACAACCTAAAAAATAACAAATTATGAAAAAACTACTCTTTTTGTTTGTCGCACTTGTAGTGAGTGTAGCAACTATCAGTGCTCAACCTATGGTGGAGCAACTACCTCTCGACCCTGCCGTTCGCATTGGCAAATTGGATAATGGTATGACCTACTATATCCGCCACAATGAGAAGCCCAAGGGTCAGGCGAGTTTCTATATCTACCACGATGTAGGTGCTGTGCAGGAGGATGACGACCAGCAGGGCTTGGCTCACTTTCTTGAGCATATGGCTTTCAATGGCACGAAGAATCTCCCAGATAAGGCGATGATAGAGCGTTTGGAGGCTGCGGGCGTTCAGTTCGGTCTTAACCTCAATGCTGCGACATCGTGGGATTATACGAAGTATGAGATTAAGGATTTGCCCGTAACAGCAGAGAATGTCGATTTGGCTCTCCTTATTCTTCACGACTGGTCGCAGTTTATCGCACTTGAGCCCGCAGAGATTGACTCGGAGCGTGGTGTTATTATGGAGGAGCTTCGCACCCGTGATGGTGCTATGCTTCGTGCTCAAAACGATATGCTCCAAAATCTATTCAAGGGCACTATCTACGAGCGTCGCAATCTTATTGGCTATCTCGATGGCTTGCAGTCGTTCGACCACACAGAGTTGGAGGCATTCTACAAGAAGTGGTATCGCCCCGAGTATCAGGCTATCGTCATTGTTGGCGATGTTGATGTAGACGAAGTAGAGGCAAAGATTAAGACTCTTATGGCGGACATCCCAGCATCTGCGGCTGATGCAGCACAAAAGGAGGTTATCACTGTTCCCGCAACAGAGGAACCAATCATCTCTATCTTCGCTGACCCAGAGATGACCCGCTCAGGTGTGATGATGTTTGCTCGCCGTGAGACACTACCCAAGGAGTATAAAACTATCGTTGGTTACTCGTATGACCTTATCAAGACCTTTGCAAGCGTGATGATGAATGCTCGCTTCGAGGAGATTGCACAGGCTGCTGATGCAACAATTCTCGGTGGCGGTATGAGCGAGGGTGGCATAGGTATCTGCCCTACAATGGAGTCTACAGCATTCTCGGTAACTGCACACGATGGTCGCATTGATGATGCTTTCCGCACTATGTACACCGAGATGGAGCGTATGCGTCGCTATGGCTTTACTACAGGCGAGTTCGAACGTGCAAAGCAGGAGATTCTTCGCTGGGCAGAGCGTAGTTATGCTAATCGCAACGATGTAAGCAATGAGGCATATGTAGAGCGTTGCATCGCACACTTCGCCAATGGTGATTCGATGATGGATGCAGAGACAGAGTGGCAGTTAGCACAGATGTTTATCAACTCACTAACCGTAGAGCAGGTTAATCAGGCATACGCAGAGATGGCAAAGCCTAACGAGAATCTTGTGATTCTTGCTCGTTCGCCCAAAAAGGATGGTGTTAATATCCCTACCGAGGATGAGTTGTTAGCAATCATCGCCGAGGTAGAGGCATCGGAGATTGAGTCATACAGCGACAACACCGTTATCGAACCACTCATTGACCCAACGACAAAACTTAATGGTTCAAAGGTTAAGGCTACATCTTATAACGAGTCATTAGGCTTTACCGAGTGGACATTGAAGAATGGTATTAAAGTGATAGTTCGCCCATCAACACTAAAGGCAGATGAGGTGGTTATCAACGCTGTGTCAAAGGGCGGTTGCTCTATGCTCAACGATGATGAGTATTACCACGGTCAGTTTCTCGGGATGGTGATGAGCCAGTCGGGAGTGGGTAAGTTCTCTGCTACGGAGTTAAACAAGCAGTTGGTTGGTAAGTCTGCTTGGGCATCCACCGCTGTTGCAGCATACGAACACGCAATAAATGCAGGTGGCTCACCAAAGGACATTGAGACTATTCTACAACTTGTATATCTCAATTTCACCTCGCCTCGCTTCAATGAGACCGACCTTAACAACCTTAAGAATATGTATGGTCCATACTTCGCCAATATGGAGCAAGACCCTAACTACATATGTTCAAAAGAGTTGCAAAAGACACTTTTCAACAACCACTACCGCCAGCAGATTACTTCTGCTGCACAGATTGAGGCTTTGAATATCTCTACCCTGCAAAGTGTTCATTCGCAGTTGTATGGCTATGCTGATGACTTCCGCTTTGTTATCGTCGGCAACATTGATTTGGATACCTTGAAACCACTCGTTGAGAAGTATATCGGCTCGCTACCTACATCTAAAAAGGTGGAGTATGCAGTGGTTGATGATGGCGTTCGCACAGCCGAGGGTGAGGTAACTAACGACTTCCGCACTCCTATGCAGCAGCCAAAGGTCTCTGTTCGCCTCAACTATACTGGTGCTATCGAGAATAACGCAAAGAATCGCCTTATTGTCGATTTGTTGGGTAGAGCACTCGACTCTCGCTATATGGTCTCTATCCGCGAGGAGAAGGGCGGCACATACGGTGTCGGCGTTAGTGGCAGCATCGATAAATATCCAGG
>JAEZPN010000094.1 GCA_023413645.1 Bacteroidota bacterium | reverse complement strand
CTACCCCTGCGGTCAATTACCTTACCCTCGAAAGCCATTGCCTCTGCAAGGGTAGTTTTACCGGCGCCAGGCGCACCAATAAGAACGATGTTCTTAATCTCTTTTGCTGAATAGTTTTTCATAGTATTAGGTTTTTTTAGGTTTTTTAGGTTTTTTGGTCGGCGCTCACACCCCCTAAATTGGCAGTTTTTCCACCGCTAAATGGGTCTTAAGTGCCTTTACGGATTATAAAATTAAATACTTTTTTTCAAACCGCAAAATAAAAAGCAACGTTTTTTAAAAAATAGGTTATTTTTCGCTGTTGGAACGGGGGTCGTAAAAGTTGCTCAGAGTGAGAATTATGGGATTGCCCTGCCTCGCGCGGCAAAAAACCATATCGCCATAACGCACCATATCACACATTAGGTTTATGGTTATTTTATTGTTATCGACCAAAATGATAGTGGGGCCGCCCCCTAAGGAACAGCCCCACTATATTATAAATAGGTATATATAGACTTTTGTGTGTTATCTACCCCAATTCTCTCTGTCGAGCGAGCGGTAGCCTATAGCCTCGGAGATATGCTGTGGCGCAATGTGCTCCACACCCTCGAGGTCGGCAATCGTACGCGCAACCTTTATTATGCGGTCGTAGGCGCGCGCCGAGAGGTTTAGATGATTCATGGCGCGCTCCAAGAGCTCGGAACAAGCCCTATCCAGAGGCGCAAACTTACGCAACATGGCGCTATTCATCATGGCGTTTGAGTGGATATTGAGGCCCTCAAATCTGCGCAACTGCACCTCGCGAGCCCTAACCACACGTTCTCTAATCGTAGCGCTCGACTCCGCAGGCGTGGTATCGGACATCTCACTGATAGAGACGGGAGTAACCTCGATATGTATATCAATACGATCCATCAGCGGACCCGAGATATGCGCCATATAGCGGTGCACCGCCGCAGCCGAACACGTACACTCCTTCGTGGGGTGGTTGTAGTAGCCGCATGGGCAGGGATTCATAGATGCTATTAGCGTAAAATTCGCGGGGTAGTCCACAGAATATTTAGCACGCGAAATAGAGATATGTCTATCTTCGAGCGGTTGGCGCAACACCTCCAAGACATTGCGACCAAACTCGGGCATCTCGTCAAGGAACAAGACACCATTATTCGCCAGCGACACCTCGCCTGGCTGGGGCGACTGACCGCCACCTATGAGTGCCACCTGCGATGTGAGGTGGTGTGGAGCACGGAAGGGACGCGTGTAGATAAGGCCACGGTGGGCACCTATCTTACCAGCTACGGAGTGTACCTTTGTGGTCTCGAGTGCCTCCTCCAAGGTCATGGGAGGCATGATGCTCGGCATGCGGCGCGCAAGCATAGTCTTACCCGAGCCAGGAGCGCCCACCATGATAACATTGTGGCCACCCGCAGCAGCAATCTCCAATGCGCGCTTGACATAGGCCTGACCCTTAACATCGGCAAAATCCTCGGGATACTCTCCCTGTGCGGCAGCCTCCTCCTCACTCAATGTATGCTCAGCAGGGGTATAGGGCATACGACCCGACAATATCTCGCATATCTCCAACAGAGAGCCCACACCGATAGTCTCAACACCCTCAACCACAGCACCCTCCGAGATGTTCTCCTCGGGCATGAAGATGCGCTTAAGACCCATATCGCGGGCCATGGCAACAAGGGGCAACACACCCTTTACGGGGCGCAACTTACCATTGAGCGAAAGCTCGCCGATAAACATTGAATCGGCCAACATATCGGTTGCAATCTGCTCCGTAGCCGTGAGGATGCCGATAGCTATGGGCAGGTCATACTGCGAACCCTCCTTGCGCAGGTCGGCAGGAGCGAGATTGACAACGGTCTTCTTCGCCTGGAGCTTATATCCCGAATTCTCGAATGCGGCCTGTATGCGCTCCTGACTCTCCTTGATGGTATTATCGGGCAGACCAACAATAAATAGTCCTATGCCTCCCGAGGCGACATTCACCTCTGCAGTCACAGCAACAGCCTCGATGCCCGAAATAGCACCCGTATGTACCCTTACAAACATTTGTATATCAGTGCAATAACTTACACACTAACTAAAATGGTGCGTCATCTGTTGACTTTAGCGCTCCGAGACCCATTGATGGTGCTCCGAGGTCAAACTCGTTGGGGATACCTCCCGCCATGCCCATAGGTGCAATACCCATAGGAGGCATGCTGTTGCCACTCGACGAGAAGTCCTCGTAGCTCTCCTCGCGGCCATAGTTAGCACCCTGAGCTACCACTGCGGCGGTAACCGAAGAGTCGGCATCGGCAAACTTCGCCTGCTCCTTGATAAAGCGCAAGGGGACATCCGTAACCTCACCGTTACGGTGCTTAGCGATGATAATCTCGGCCATACCCGCCGTAGGCATATTGTTCTCATCCGTCGTGAGACCATAGTACTCGGGACGGTGGATGAATGCTACAACATCGGCATCCTGCTCGATAGCACCAGACTCTCGAAGGTCAGACAACTGGGGGCGCTTAGAGCCACCGCGGTTCTCCACGTTACGGCTCAACTGCGAAAGTGCAATGATAGGCACGTTAAGCTCCTTGGCAATGGCCTTGAGCGTACGCGAGATAAGCGACACCTCCTGCTCACGATTGCCTCGTGTCTCGGGTGTCGAGGCGGTCATAAGCTGCAAATAGTCGATGATGATGAGCTGAATATCGTATTGCGTTTTTAGGCGGCGAGCCTTTGAGCGGAACTCGTAGACCGAGAGCGCAGGCGTATCGTCAATATAAAGGGGTGAGCGACCCAACTCCACAGTCTGCGACTCGAGATGTGTCCACTGCGCGGGCGTTAGGTTACCCGTACGCAGGTCCTTAGAGTTGAGCTGTGTCTCGGCAACGATAAGTCGGTTCATAAGCTGCACCGACGACATCTCAAGTGAGAAGAAGGCTACGGGCGTTTTGAGCTCGACACACATGTTACGCGCCATGGTAAGCACGAAGGCTGTCTTACCCATTGAGGGACGTGCCGCAATGATGATAAGGTCTGAGGGCTGCCAGCCGAGCGTTACGGCATCGATGTCGGTAAAGCCCGAACGCACACCGTTGTACTCGCCCGCAGTTTTTGAGGCCTCCTCAATCTGCTGCAACGCCTTGCGCAAGATGTCGGAAGCGGCCTGCACAGAGCGCTTAACATTACCCTCCGACACACGGAAAATCTCCTGCTCGGCAAAGCCGATAAGCTCCGTAACGTCGACCTCGTCGTCATATGAGCGACGCTCGATCTCTGTTGCCGAACGAATAAGCTCGCGCTGCACATACTTCTGTGCGATAATCTTGGCGTGGAACTCGATGTGGGCTGCCGATGCCACCTTCTGCGTAAGCTCCGCGAGGTATGGCGCGCCACCCACCTTCTGCAACTCCTTCTGAGCCTTGAGGCGCTCAGTAACGGTGTAGAGGTCGATAGCCTTCATGTCGAACGATAGCGCCTGGATAGCCTTGAAGATTATGCGGTGCTCCTCGAGGTAGAAGGTCTCGGCCTTGACATACTCCTGAACGTCGATGATAGCATCGCGCTCGAGCATCAAAGCACCCAATACGGCCTGCTCAAGTTCTATAGCCTGGGGAGGCAACGTGCCCTCGATACCCGTGAGCTTCTCGAAAGCCTCCTGATTATTTTTTGAATATTTGTTGTACTGCTTTGCCATAGCGAATGATTTATCGAAGCACAAATTTATGTATTTTTCACTTAACGACAATAGTTTTACGCGCACAAATTATTATAAGTTATTACCGCTTATTAACAATTAAGTGTTAACAACCTAAGCCAGTAATAGACAAAATAAAAAACCCAACGCCTAAGCGCTGAGTTTTTTATTCTATCGTGTTGTGGTCAAAGAGCCTCTACTGCGCCTTGATGCTAAGGGCGAAACCACCACCGCGTGCCATAGCAATATTTAACACATCTAACTTTGTAACCTCTTTCTCCTCAATCACATAGTCTGTGGGATAGGTATCCCAGCCAGCGCTCTCACCATCGCGGTAGAGGGTAGCCTTATATGTGCGATTAGCATCGAGGAAGTCGAGCGAAACACTCACCTCGCGACGCTCGCCATCGGTGATTCCTCCAACGTACCAGTCGTCGCTATATTTATCCTTACGCGCGGTAACAACATAGTCGCCAATCTCGCCATCCAAACACTTCGTTGTAGCCCAATCTACGGGAACATCGCGAATAAATTGCAGTGCGTCATCGTGCTCGCGGTAGTTGCTTGGAAGGTCGGCAACCATCTGTATAGGACTATAGAATACCACATACTGCGCAAGTTGGTGCGCAAGCGTTGAGTTCACAAAGAAGGTGTAGTCGTAATCCTCGTTCACCGAACCGTCATAGGTTGCTGCCGCCCTATTTATCGTGTTGTGGTAGCGCAAATCGAAGATGCCAGGGGTAAAGTCCATGGGACCCGCTACGTTGCGTGTAAAGGGCAATGTGGGGTTGTGGTCGATGCAGTTACCCGCGTTCCATGCGTGCCACTCCTGACCGCGCATACCCTCTGCCGACATAAGGTTGGGGTATGTACGGCAGATGCCCGTAGAGTGTATAGGCTCGTGGATGTCGATGCAGAGCTTATGCTTAGCACCATCCACCACGGTGCGGTTGTAGTGGTCCACCATCTCGCGGTCGTAGTGGTTGCAATCCTTGATGTTGCCTACGTAACCCGTCTTGACGTTGTTGACACCGAGACCCTCATAGAAGGTGTAGGCATCCTCCATCTGAGCGTCGTAGTTGCTGACATTGGCGTAGGTCTCGTGGTGGCCTATAAGCTCCACGCCACGCTCCTCGGCATAACGGCATAGCTCCTCGATGTCGAAGTCGGGATATGGACGCGAATAGTCGAAGCGCTCACCCCAGCCCCAGCCTTCATTCCAGCCCTCAACGAGAACACCTCCGAAGCCATTCTCGGCAGCAAAGTCGATATATTTTTTAACGTTCTCGGTGGTTGCACAGTGGGGGTAGTTGCCATCCATATCCCAGATAGAGACCTTGAGGTGCATCTCCCACCATACGCCCACATACTTCATGGGCTTAATCCACGATGTATCCTCGAGTTTGCAGGGTTCGTTGAGGTTGAGCACCATAGATGACTCGACCAAAGTACCCACTCTGTCTCCCACGATAATTGTGCGCCATGGTGTTGAGAATGGTAGCTCTACGTGACTTTTAACCGACTTATCGCCAGAGAGTTCTGTGGTAAACGCAAGTTCCTCGGCATCGAAATCGAGTGCCATGCCTGGATACTCCCACAACGCTGCCTCGTGTAGTGCGATGTAGTTGCCCGCGGGACTCTTCATAGCCACAGGTGTCGCCACGCCACACTCCAAAATATCCTTTACGCGACCCGCCGACTGCTGCATAGTCTCAGCATTGATGCCAGAAAGCGGTGTGTGCACATAATTAAACTCTGCGTCGTCGTCACTACCCGCCATCCAGTGGGCAAAGCAGTCCGAAGCCATGCGGAACTCGGTCTCCTCGTCGTAGATGTCGCACTCTCCCTCGCCACGAAGCGTATAGCGCAACGCTACGCCATCGTCAAAAGCACGGAAGGTAACATCGACACACTCCCCGTTGCCGTTCTTAAGTGTCACGACCATCTCGTTGAAGTGGTTCTCGATCTCGGCAAACTGGCCCCATACGGGCTCCCACACCTCGCGGAAGGTGCTGCGCTTGATGTCGACAATTTCGAGACCCTCTGCGAATACACCGCACGATGTCTCGATACCGAGTGTTGAGGGTGCTATAATCTCCTCGCCCGCAAAGGTTACGCTATAGATCGCCTCGCCCTCGTCGTTGAGGTCGAAGGTAAGTATGGTGCGCCCATCTGGCGACTTCAAGTTCGCCGTACCACACTCCTCATTCACACTACCGCAGCCCACCAATATCACAATGGCCGCCACGATGGTTGCTATCCTACTCATAGTCTAGGTGTTAAAAGTTAATTACGCAAATTTACAGAAAATTGCGCTAAGTGCCAAATAGTTCGATTAAATTGTTAATACGAACAATGCCCGCTGTAATGGCGGGCATTGCTATCTGATGATGTTACGGAAATGCTACTCGAGGATTGCATCGAGGCGGTCATAGATGCTGGTGCGAAGGTCACGTAACTTGTTGATTGTAGCGCGGTTCTTGCGGCGCACGAAGTTGCATGAGCCCACAAACTTATAGAACAGACGTACATAGTTCCATGCCAAGATGAACATAAACGGAAAGGCTACGCAGTAGCCCAAAGCCCACCAGCCGTTGAGGAAGACCCACAACAAAACGATGGGGACAATCATACATATAGGCACAGAGACAAAGGCGCTCACAGCGACATTGAACGAACTGACGAACATCTGGTCCTTAATCATCTTCTTGATGAAAATCTTGGGGATGAGGAACATCAAGCCCGTGGGTATAATCGAGAGGATAAAGAGTGGCAAAAGCAACAGCAAGCCCAAGCCACGAAGCATGGGAGCCAGGATGCCATGGCGGCGGCGGAAGAGCCAGTCGCGCACGCCCAACTCCTTGATACCGAGGGCGAACTCCGTAGTATCCTTATATATCTGCTCCATCTCCTCGGGGTGCTCCGCCGTAGCGCGCTGGAGGCCGTCAACAAGCTGCTGGTCCGAGAGCAGGCGCGAGGGTAGGTAGTTGGGCTTGAAGCCGTGCTCGCGGGCATACTTCTTACCATAACCCGTCTCGCGGAGGAAGTCTATCTGGTCGTAGTGCTCGAGGTCGCTCACATGGAGCATCATATCCTGAATGCGGCTGCGCACAAGGGCATTTACCTCCATCATTGTCTCGCGCGCATTCTCCTTATATCGCTCATAGTAGGGTTTCAACGAGATGGGCTTATCGAATTTGATAAGCATATCGGTACGGGCGTGGAAGTAGTTAGAGTAGTGGTTGCACGAGGGCAGAATCATCACATCCTGCTCGAAGTTCATCTTCTCGGCCGCCTCGAAGGCTATGCGCAAGTAGCCGAGCTTGAATGTTCCGAGCCAGCGCTTATCCTGGTGGTCAGCCTCGGGATAGAGCATGAGTGTCTCGCCATCGGTGAGTGCCTGACCCGCAGCATCCATCGTCGAGCGGTTCTTGTTGATAGCGCCGAAGCCCTCGTGGCTCATACGGTATGCGGGCAAGAGACCCATTGCGCGGAGAGCCTTATTGAATACAGGATTTTTGAATACGTTGGCACGGGCAATGAAATTCATACGTCTGTCGGTGAGCGTGAGGCAGACGCACAATGGATCGTTGAGGCAGTTTTGGTGGTTAGATACCACGACGGTAGGAGTGCCGTCAACAGGTACATTTTCGAGGCCGAGGATATGCTCCTTGCGGAAGTAGAGGCCCGAGTTCACATATTGCAAATAGACACGAAATGCCTTTAAAAAGAGGGAGTGATCACGAGGTGTTCGTTTCTTCATAAATGTCGCTTTCTCTGTTTGTAGTGCGACCAAAGGTATGCTATTTATTCCGAAACGCCATAAAAGTTGACCTTTTTTCGATAAAAATACGTCTAAATACTGATAGAAAACCCACGTTTTGACACAAAAAAAGTAGTGTCCACCAAGGGGTGAACACTACAAAAATTGTGAGGGGTGTTAGTAATTACTCAGCAACTACCTCAGTAATAACCTCCTCAACTACCTCAGCAGCGCACTCGCCACAGCACTCCTCAGTGCACTCACCGCAGCACTCCTCAGTGCACTCGCCGCAGCACTCCTCAGCAGCAACCTCAACACACTCAGTGCAGCAATCCTTTGCCTCCTCAGTTGCCTCAGCAGCCTTCTGCTGGCCACCACATGATACCATTGCTACAGCAGCAAACATAGCTGCAAATGCAAAAAACTTCTTCATAATTTTAACATTTAAATTGTTAATAGTCTATTTTACCGTGCAAATATACATATTTTTTTATTAATACAACTTTTTGGGACTAAAGTTGTTCTTTTTTACGCACTTATTGCTTGTGTAGGCTATCTGAAACCACAAGCGTCATGGGGCGCACGTTGCCCAAATCGGAATATTTGATAACCTCGCGCTTGGGGAAGAGCTCGGGATATTCGTCGTCGAGCTGAAGCATAAGGTGGCTCGCCTCCTCCAATGTCAAGCAGTCGCCAACAGAGACCTTGAAGTAGGGACTCTCGTAGACCATATAGGCGTTGATGTGGGGGTGGTTCTTTCGAAATGTCTCAAGCACCTTCTTGGCGTTATCGCCCGCATACTGACCATTATCCGAGAAGATGACAACACGGTAGCCATCAACCTCCTTGCGGCGAGACTTAGCCTCGATATCCGAGACAGCACCATTGACCGACACCGACTCTCTAACACGCACCATAGCACCATCCATAGTACGCACAGAAAGTTCCGAACGCTTATTCTCAATGCGCTGTGCCTGAGCATCATTTACACTAAAAACAACAAGCGCAAATGCCATAAACATTATACCAAATAGACCTCTCATAGTATATGATATTTACAATTTTATCTTCCTAAAAATCTCTCCAACTCCTTGAGCGTAGCCGCCGAAAACTCCGAGCTCCTGAGCACACTCTGCACCGCGACATCCTCAGCCTCGAAGCGACTTCTTAGGAGTGCCGTGCCACCCTTAATGCGGTAGTTTAGCGTGATGGTACTCTCCGAGTCGAGCGTGCGGCGAAGGATGCGAGCAAAGACAAAGCTGCTTCGCGCCTTGAAGCGCAAGGGGACAAGGATAGTCGAGGTGCGCTTACCCCTAACGACCACCTTATCTCTAAGCGATATTGTTGCCAGAGTCTCGCCCCTATCGACAATGTCAACCTCGGCATCGCTCACTACAAACCTATGACACGTGTCGTTATCGACCTCGATATAGAGGTTCATGCCCGAAGTTGAGAGGTGCGTAACATCGACCACGCGTACAAGGCTCACGCCTTCGGCGATACGCTCCGAGAGGGGCTTACACGCCTCTGCCACAGCGCTACTTGCCACAAGCATAGCGACGACGAGAAAAATCCTACACAACCACCTCATATTCCTATAACGCAACTACTTGACTGCTTCGTATATGTGTGCTACGCCGAAGCTCTGCTTGCGACGCTTTACATCCTTGAAACCTACGCTCTTGAGTATCTCGACAAAGCGCTCGGGAGCGGGGAACTCGTCGATAGACTCGGGCAAGTAGACATAGGCCTGCTTATCCTTCGAAATCATCGCGCCAATGCCGGGGAGGATGCGGTGTGAGTACTGCGCATAGAACCAGCGGATAAGGCGGTTCTTGGGCACGGATAGCTCCAATACCACAAACTTGCCTCCCTCGCGGAGTGTGCGGTGTATCTCGCTGAGGCCACGCTCCAAATTCTCGAAGTTGCGAACACCAAAGGCTACGGTAACAGCATCTATAGAGCCCGTCTCCACCATAGCGAGGTTCTCGGCATCGCCCTTTTCGAGCATTATGCGCTCCTCCAAGCCCTGCTTCTGCACCTTGCGGCGTGCCACTGCGAGCATCTCCTCCGAGAGGTCGATGCCAAGGATCTGTGTGCGGTCTACGCGCTTAGCCATGGCTATAGCGAGGTCACCAGTGCCGGTTGCTATATCCATAATTTTTGTCGCCTTCGCGCGGCGCACGATGCGCATAACCCTACGTCGCCAGATACGGTCGAGGTTGAAAGATATGATATGGTTAAGCTTGTCGTAGTTGGGGGCGATGTTGTCGAACATCTCCTCAACCTGAGTCTTCTTGCTTTGCTCTTGGTTATATGGTTTCATACTCCAAAATTTATTCGTAACGCATTGTCTCCGCGGGCGATATACGCGCCGAGAAGGCTGCGGGTAATAACATCACAATAAAGGTTATAACTACTGTTGCTGCGACTGCCACAACCCACCAACCCCAACATAGGGCTGCGGGCACAGCATCGAGCATATAGTCCTCTGCCGATAGGGGGATGACATGGAAGTAGTGCTCGACAAGGGCCACGATAACGCCCACGACAACACCCCATATCACGCCACGAAGCACGATGAACATTGCACGATATACAAAGACCCCAATAATAGAGTTGCGGCGCATGCCCAAGGCTCGCAACTCGCCAATCATACGCTTACGCTCAAAGACGATGATAAGCAACGCCGTGGTCATGTTGAGCAGCGCGACGATTATCATGATAACAACAATCACAACCGCATTTACGTCATGCGTAGCTAACCAGCTAAAGACCTCAATAAAGATGTCGTCGATGGCAAAGGCATAGGTATCTGAACCCGACGTAAAATATACATCGAGGCGGTTATCGTTGTAGTATTCGGCCATAGCCCTGCGGTCTACGCCCTCCTTAAGCCACACCTCATATCCCGTAACGAGATTATTATCACCCTCATAGAGGCGTGCTACGTTGCGTATATCGGTGATAATGTACATGTTATCTAGTGCATCGACACCCGTGCGATAGATGCCCGAGATGGCAAACCTATCACGCAACACCGAGCCATCGGCATCGATAAATACCATCTCCACGCGCTCGCCGACATCGACATCCATCTTACGCGCTATAGCCTCACTGACAAGCACATCCTTCGAGCGAGGCTCTCCCGTAAGACGGGGTAGCTCACCACGCACAAGGCACTCGCGGTAGAAATCGACACTATACAACGAGTCTACACCCTTGAGTAGTACGCCGACGATATTTTCATCGCTCTTTACCACACCCTCCTTGCTGCGATAAACCGAGTAACGCTCCACGCGCTCATCATCCAAAAGGCTCTCGATGGCATCGCAACGCTCAATCGCACGACTCGATACCACACCACGACTCTCGGGGGCTGTGATTACGACATCGCTCACCGAACCCGAGATCTTGGCATTGAGTTCCTCCTTGAAGCCCACGACAACCGAGAGGGTCACTATGACCACAGCGAGACTCACGGCAGTTGCTATGGTCGCTACGCGCTCCATAACCCCCGCCTTGTTGCCCTCACGACGGCTTGATAGTCGTCGCGCTATGTAAAACTCTGTTCGCATCGGTTGCCTACTGATGTATATCAACTTGCAAATATACGAAAAAAATGGGAAAGGACAAATGGCTTGCTTCGAAGAGCGCATCACGCATGGGGCGTGATATTGTGAGAGCGTAGCTTCCGAAGGGATAATCTGCGTTAAAAAGTCTATCCTACGATTTTTTGCTAAAAAATTTTGCAATTTTTGTTTTTTTTCTATACTTTTGCATCAATTGGAAAAAAGTGAACTTAAAATGCCGAAGGTTCGTGAAAAATACGAGCATCTGCGTAAGCCCGAATGGCTAAAAATTAGCCTACGAAGTACGGCGGATAGTGCGGAGGTCGAGCAAATCGTCGAGGGACGTTGCCTGCATACCATATGCAGCAGCGGAATGTGTCCCAATAAGGCGGAGTGCTGGAGTCGTCGTACCGCTACCTTCATGATTCTGGGCGATATCTGCACACGCAATTGTCGCTTCTGCGCAACGCAGACAGGACGACCATTGCCACCCGATGAGGCAGAACCTGACAAGGTTGCAGAGAGCGTAAAACTTATGGGCCTAAAGCATGTTGTGGTTACATCTGTAACACGTGACGACCTCGAAGATCATGGCGCACGCATCTGGGCGCGCACCGTCGAGGCTATTCGTCGTGATAATCCTAACGCAACTATAGAGCTCCTTATTTCCGATATGGATGCCCGCCCCGAGTTACTCGATGTGGTGTTGGCATCGCGTCCCGACATCGTGGGACACAATATCGAGACCGTTGAGCGACTAACTCCCGAGGTGCGTTCGCGTGCTAAGTATCGCACATCGTTGGCGACACTTAAGCATATCGCCGATAGCGGAGCAGTGGCAAAAAGCGGTATTATGGTCGGATTGGGCGAGAGCGAAGAGGAGGTGTTGGCAACACTCAGAGACCTACGTGAAGTGGGCGTGAGCATCGTCACCCTCGGACAGTATCTTCGACCTACAAAGGAGCACTACCCCGTAAAGGCGTATATCACTCCCGAGAAGTTCGAAGAGTACCGACTTGCAGCTCTCGACATGGGTTTCAGCTATTGTGCCAGCGCACCCCTTGTGCGCTCGTCATATTTGGCTGATGCCGCACTTGATGCTGTGAAGAAGGTATGCAGAACGAAGTAGAAATCAGAGATTTACAGACCATGTCGTATGGCGAGTGCTGGGATTTGCAGCGTTCGCTCTTCGATGCGTTGTGCGCTAAGAAGCTCAACAAGGAGTTCCAGGAGGGAGAGCCTCGTGGCACAATCCTCATCGTTGAGCACCCCGCCGTTTATACCCTCGGAAAGAGTGGTCATGCCGAGAATATGCTCTGCTCGAAGGAGTATCTCGAGAACCTCGGCGCGGAGTTCTATCACATCGACCGCGGCGGCGACATCACCTTCCATGGCCCAGGGCAGCTTGTATGCTACCCAATCGTCGACCTCGACGCAATAGGTTTGGGCGTAAGACGTTACATTGAGGCCCTCGAGCAGACTATCATCGACCTCGCAGCCGAGTATGGCATTGAGGCGCACCGCTCGGAGGGAGCATCGGGTGTGTGGATTACCCGTCCCGGCAACCGCTTGGAGAAACTCTGCGCAATTGGCGTACGTGCTTCACACGGCGTGACCATGCACGGCTTGGCCATGAACGTCATAACTGACCTCAACTGGTTCCATTTGATCAACCCCTGCGGATTTACCGATCGTGGCGTATGCTCGCTCACGACATTGACAGGTAGAGAGGTGACAATGGAGGAGGTTAAGCCCAAGTTTATCAATCACTTAACGAAAAATTTAAATGTTAAATATAAAAAATAGAAGTTATGCCCATAGAGAAAAGATGGGTTGTCAAGCCACAAGGCGATCGCGCTATAGTGGAGTCTCTCTCCACGGCGTTAGGTATGCCGACGGTATTGACCAACCTACTGGTTCAGAGGGGCATAGACACCATGGAGAAGGCCAAGAAGTTCTTCTCGCCATCGCTACGCGACTTGCACGATCCATTCCTAATGAAGGACATGGACAAGGCCGTGGAGCGCATCGAGAAGGCAGTGAAGGCTGGCGAAAAGGTAATGATTTACGGAGACTACGATGTCGACGGAACCACTGCCGTGGCGCTGGTCTACAAGTTCTTAAGCCAGATAGGACACAAAAATTTGTTGTTCTACATTCCTGACCGATATGTCGATGGTTACGGCATATCAATCCGAAGCATTGAGCATGCACTACGCAAGGGTGTTACGCTTGTCATAGCTTTGGATTGCGGTATCAAAGCCGTTGAAAAGGTGGCCTATGCCAAAGAGCGTGGCGTAGATTTCATCATCTGCGACCACCACCTACCTGCCGAGGAGATTCCTCAGGCAGTGGCTGTATTGGATCCCAAACGCACCGACTGCAACTATCCTTTTGATGAGTTGAGTGGTTGTGGCGTTGGTTTTAAACTCGTCGAGGCCTATGCACGACGCAACAACATCCCATTCTCGC
>JAEZPN010000077.1 GCA_023413645.1 Bacteroidota bacterium | reverse complement strand
GTGATGAAGTTGCCGAGCGACTTACCCATCTTCTTGCCGTTGATGGTAATCATATTGTTGTGCACCCAATAGCGCGCTGCCTCGTGGCCACAAGCGGCTGTCGACTGCGCAATCTCGCACTCGTGGTGGGGGAACATCAGGTCCATACCACCACCGTGGATGTCGAAACGCTCTCCTAAGTACTTGGTACTCATCGCCGAGCACTCCAAGTGCCAGCCGGGGAAACCATCACTCCACGGCGAGGGCCAACGCATGATATGCTCGGGTGCTGCCTTCTTCCAGAGGGCGAAGTCGTAGGAGTGGAGCTTGTCGCTCTGACCATCGAGCTCGCGGGTGTTGGTGACGATGTCGTCGAGGTTGCGACCCGAGAGGCGACCATAGTGGTAGTCCTTGTTGTACTTCTCAACGTCGAAGTAGATAGAGCCATTCGACTCGTAGGCGTAGCCCGCCTCGAGGATGCGCTTGACCATCTCAATCTGCTCGATGATATGTCC
This sequence comes from Bacteroidota bacterium, assembly GCA_023413645.1. Taxonomy (GTDB): domain Bacteria; phylum Bacteroidota; class Bacteroidia; order Bacteroidales; family Rikenellaceae; genus Alistipes. The sequence goes on along the minus strand of JAEZPN010000077.1, from coordinate 18,018 downwards.
CGAGGCGTGGGGCTCGATAGAGGGCGACTTAACGCCGAGTTCGCGCATAGCGTCGTGGTAGCGCTCGGTGTAGTAGTGTGCAATCTCCATGGGCTCGAGCTGCTCGAGGCGTGCCTTCTTAGCAATCTTATCCTCGCCCTCGTCGGCATCCTGCTCGAGGTGGCCAACGTCGGTGATGTTACGCACGTAGCGCACCTTGTAACCCAACGACTCGAAGTAGCGGAACATAAGGTCGAAGGTTACGGCGGGGCGGGCATGACCCAAGTGTGGGGCACCATAGACGGTAGGGCCGCAGACATACATGCCTACGTGCTCGGGGTTGATAGGCTCGAACGTCTCCTTGCGACGTGTGAGCGTATTGTACAGGGTAATCTTTTCCATTGTTACTATATTTTTTTGTTACTAATTTCTGTTTTGTAAGTCTGTCATGCTGAGCGAAGTCGAAGCATCCCCTCGTTGGCTATGCGCTATCAACGCGGGTTGTCGCTTGTCGGCTCTGAGGAGATCCTTCGTTACACTCAGGATGACATTACTAATTGCTAATTACTCATTCCTAATTTATATCACCTCAACGACCTCCATGCCGTACTCGTGGGCATAGTTCTCGATAGTTGCCTTTACCTCCTTGCGGTTGAGGAATTTTACTAAATCGCGGTGGTATGCTGTCTCGGGACCTGCATAACCGAGCTGTGGTGAGCGGTCGAGGTTGTAGTAGATGCCGTAGAGGTTGAAGATGTGTGCCTCCATGAGTGCAAACTGTGGGTCACGATCCGAGTTCGGCGTAACGCGGTCTATAGCCTTGACATAGTTGAGTACAAGGTTGTCGAACTGCAAGGGGTTCTCCACGAGGGCCTCCTCCTTTGTGGGGTTGGCGAGCCACTCGTAGCTACCTGCGACGGTTGCCGCATCATTCAGAACATCTATGACATCCATCATCGCAAAGTTGAGCTCGCGGTTTATGGATGTTGAGAAGGTGTCGATGTCGCAGAACTGCATGTAATACTTAGCCCACTCGCCACGGCATGCGATATACTCTGCCGCAAGTTTGTCGCCACGCACGAAGGCCTCGTCATAAGCAACATATAGGCGCTCGGCATTTGTGCCATGCTCGAGAGCAAGGGCGTAGAGGTGTGAGTTCTCCTCGTTGATGCCACGGTGCTGGGCGGTGCTGAGGAGCTCGCTGTAGGTGGTGGTGCAGTTCTGGATATACTCGATGTCGTCGTATGCGTCTGCGGGCTGCTTGTTGAGGCTGAGGGCCTCGTTGAGCAGGTCTATGGCTCTCGAGTACTCATCAATGGCAAGCATCATGCGTGATGTCGCAAGCTTGTAGTACGACTGTATGTAGCAGTAGGTGTTCTCGTAGGTGTACTCTATCTGCTTGTTGGGCAGCACCTCGAGGCCACGGTTGAGCAATGCCTCAGCCTTGTCGAAGCTCTCTACAGCCTCGCTTGCGTAAGCGAGTCGCTCGCTGAGAGAGGTGGTGTGGTGTGCGTCACTTACGGCGTAGTTACCATCGTTGATGAAGCCTGCAGCAACACGTGTGAAGCCCTCACGGATGCGTGTCGCCGAGATGTTGAAGCGTGTGAAGTAGTCGCACAACACATCCTCGTTGTCGATGTTGCCAAACTGCAAGGGCTTAGCAACGCTACCCTCGACCTTCTCACCCATGAAGATAGGGTAGAGCGCCTTGTGGTTGATGTAGCCCACATTGCCGCCACGAGCCTCGGTGAGGATTGGTACGAAGGTGTAGCAGAAGCCCTCGTAGCGTGCATAGTTCGTGAGGCCGTAGTCCTTCATGATGTAGGGCTGCGAGAAGCACAAGGGGCGCTTCCACTCGAAGTGTGCCAAGAGGTCGAGCATCATGAGGTAGTCCTTCGTGAGGTAGCTGCTACCTATGGTGATGGTTACCTCGTCGAGGATTTTCTCGCGCTCACTCTCCGAGACGATGCCCGAGGCGATTGCAGCATCCTTATCTACTGGAATGATATAGTTGCGTGCAGCAAGGATGTAGTCGCTAGCTGTGCCGTCGATGAAGTTGTCGGCCTTGGGGTGGAGGCGACCCATAATCTCGAAGTCCGCAGCACGCTCGTCGATGTCAATCTCCTTGTCGCTCTCCACGATGCGCATGATGCCGTTGTTGACAACAAGAAGCAGAGCACGCTCCTCGGGTGCGGCGTTGCGGTCTATGTTTGCACCGTCGTGAACAAAGAGGCGGATGGCATCCTTGAGGTACATATCGGCATATGCCAACTTACGGTACTTGCGTTCGTACTCCTCCACCGTGCGCACATCATTCAAAAACTCCTGGTTGTACTCCACCTCCTCGAGGATGAGTAGCGCAAACTGATACTCGGCGAAGTCCTGCATTCTATATGCGGGAACCTCGGCAGTGCCAGCAAGGTAGGCGTAGAACTCGTCGCTGTCGTACTCCTGGAATATCTGCTCGGCCTGGTAGTAGAGGTTTTCGAGGTAGTCGAATGTAATATCCTCCTCGGTGCCTGTGTCGGGCATGTAGATACGGTAGGTCTTCTCGTTGAGGATATGGCGAACGTTGGCACGCATAGAGGTGTTACCCTCGCCCATGAGTAGGTCGATAGGCTCTGCTACGACGATGTAGTCGTTCACGAAGCTATACTTTGTCGAGGGAATGGTGAAGGGTACACCCTCGGCATCGTTTGCTGCGAGCTTCATCTCGTCGATATACCACTCGCCACCGAGGTATGAGGTGTTCATAACGCGCACATCGGGGCGCACGCCCTCCACCTCCTGGCAGTACCACAAGGGGAAGGTGTCGTTATCGCCATAGTCCAAAAGTATGGCGTTGCGGGGCGCTGTGTTGAGGTAGTTGAGACCCAAATCGCGGGCGTAGTAGCGACCCGAGCGGTCGTGGTCGTCCCAGTTCTCCGTAGCAAGCACAACGGGGACACTCGACGAGAGCAATAAGCCCACAACTACACCAACGGTAGAGAGTGCCACGCGCTTGCGTGTAGCACCGCCGAAGAGCGAACTGAAGATGTGGCCCATGGCTGCGGCGCCGAGACCTATCCAGATGGAGAAGGCGTAGAAGGCACCAGCATATACGTAGTCACGCTCACGGGGCTCGCCTGGTGCAGTGTTGAAGTAGACGACAAGAGCGATGCCCATCATCACGTAGAGCAACGATACGATGATGAAGTTGCGCCAGTCGCTCGACATCTGGTAGATGATACCCACAAGACCGAGCAAGAGGGGCAAGAAGAAGTAGGTGTTGCGCGAGGGGTTGTTGCGCTGCTCCGAGGGGATGTTATCGGTAGGACCCGTGAAGTGCTTGTCTATGAAGTCGATACCCGAGAGCCAGCCGCCGTGGAGGTAGATGCCATTCTCGGCATCGGTGGTGAGCTGTATATCGTCCTGGCGGCCCACGAAGTTCCACATAAAGTAACGTACATACATATCGCCGAGCTGGTAGTCCATGAAGTAGGCGATATCCTCGCCAGCTGTGGGCTCGTACCATATGTTGCCATTATCGTCGCTCACACGCTTTGTGGGGTGGCCATCCTCGAGCGATACCCACTCAGCCTCATACTGCTTGGCGCGGCTGTGCCACCACATGCGGGGGAAGAGGGCATTTGCCTCGCTGGGATATACATAGTCGTCGAATATCTCACGCTTTTCGTACTTACCCGTCTCGGGGTTGAGCCATGTCATGGTCTTAGCCTTAAACTCACCCGTGGGGATGTACTGGTCATCCGAGGTGTAGTCGGGATTCTGCGCCACAACGGGTGTGGGTGTTGCCGAGTAGTAGGGACCGTAGATAAGGGGACGGTTACCATACTGGTCACGGTTCAAGAGGCTCAACAGCGCGTGTGGGTTCGAGGGGTTGTTAGAGTTCATCGGAGGGTTGGCATTGGCACGAATGGCCACTGCGGCGTATGAGCCGAAGCCGACAAGGATTACCGTAACGGCCAAAACAACGCCATTGAGAATGCGCCAGCGGCGGCTGTGCGTGAACCATATAAGTGCGGCAAGTGCGGCAAAGACGACGACAACAAAGATGAGCATACCGGCATTTACAGGCATACCCAACTTATTCACCGCGAAGGTGTCAAATGCAGCGCCCAAAGCCACGGTGTAGGGTATGATGATGCCATTTATAGCGCCCAAGATAAGGAATGACACCGCAAGAGCACCAAGCATCATAAGTGCGTAGCGCCACTTGTTCTGGCACGTGTAGCGGCGGAAGAACCATATCATTACAAGCGCGGGTATGGTCAACAGGTTGAGGATGTGGACACCGATAGAGAGACCCATGAGGTAGGCGATAAGGATAATCCATCGCATTGCCGTGGGTCTTTCGGCATTCTCCTCCCACTTGAGCATGAGCCACACCACAAGGGCCGTAAACATCGACGATAGGGCATATACCTCGCCCTCGACAGCCGAGAACCAGAAGGTGTCGGTGTAGGCGTAGGCCATGGCACCAATGGCACCTGAACCTATGATGAGCAGACTCTTGAATAGGGGCATATCCTCACCCTCGCGGTGCACGATGCGGCGCACAAGGTGGGTGATAGTCCAGAAGAGGAACATGATGCAGAGGCCCGAGGCCACGCAGTTCATGCCGTTAATCATCGCAGGCACATCCTCGGGTGATGAGGCAAAGAGTGATGCCACACGCGCAAGGAGCATGTAGAGTGGTGCTCCAGGAGGGTGACCCACCTCGAGCTTATACGATGTCGCGATAAACTCGCTACAGTCCCACAAGCTTGTCGTGGGCTCCATCGTGAGTAGGTATGTGAGTGTTGCCGCTGCAAACACCGCCCAACCGATGATGTTATTCCAGAGCTTAAAATTTCTCATATTGTAGTCTTTTTACTTATTCGGTATAATTAACCCGCAAATATAATAATATTTGCCTAAGAAAGCAAATCTCGCGCGTAAATTGCGGGGTATTTGGTCTTTTTAGCTCACGACCGCCACAAATTCGCGACACTCTCTATGTTATCCTGAGCGAGGAGCGGTTGGGGGCGGTTAGGGAATTTAGGGAGGTTAGGGAAATTAGGGAATTTAGTGAGGGCCGTCCTTAACTTCCTTAATTTCCTTAAACTCCTTATCACACTTTATCACGCCCAATAACGCTTATAACACCCCGCGTGATTGCGTGATTTCGTGATTTCGTGATTATCGGGGCGGGGAGTAGGGCGAACGAGCATCGCAACCACAAGAAATATGCGTGAGTTGCCACTACTATATTTATATTTATTTTACTATGTATAGTAACTACCGCATGGATGGCTCCGACTACGCATAACACTATGTGTGATATTACATAGTGTAATAGAGATAGTATATTAATACTCACTATATTTACTGATAGCATACTACGCTGATAATAGTGAGTAGTAGGGGCAATACGGGGACAAGACCATACTCACCCCTATTGACCTATATACATGCTAATATGGTTATTTATATGGCCATTTAGATGGTAGTATAGACAGTCATACTAATGGCTATATTCAATGACCTGAGCACTGCGAGGGAGAGGACCGCAAATACGCAGACTGCGTTGGTACTACACCGATAGACTACTCTCTGCACGCAGAGTGATGGTGTAGTGTGAGTGGAGTAAGATAGTTGGCTATCTGCCGAGTGCTAATGCCCACTTTTGATGCATACACCTCGCCACCCCATAAATCACGAAATCACGAAATCACGCAATCACGGGGGGTGGGGGTAGCGTGATAGATGTGATAAAGTGTGATAAGGTGATGCCGTGTGTTGTCATTCTGAACGAAGTGAAGAATCTCCTCGAAGCCGACAAGCGACAACCCGCGTTCGAAACCGACGGGACACATCTGTTGCCGCTAACACCCACAACCTTGCGGGTATACTTTTATATACCCGCGGAGATTGCCACGGCTACGCCTCGCAATGACGGTGGATAGCGCATAGTCAGCGAGGAGATCCTTCGTTGCACTCAGGATGACATAGAGAGCGCGAGCGCCATTACAGGCTTTTTCCGTGCCATTTATTTTGTGTTTTCATTTTTTATTCCTATCTTAGTTTCGATTATGAAAAGATCATGTTGAGCAAAACTTTATTTGAAATGCGTAAAATATTTTGTGGTGGAGTATTCTGTTTCGACTATCGCGAAAAAGAGTATAGAGTAAAGGCAACTAAAGATTATAGATCTAAATTACTTGGGGATGCGGAGTTGTTACTTATACCCAAGAATCCTCATGGTGTGAGCATATACGATAGTGTAGAGTATGTGGGACCGTTCTATTTTGAAACTGAGAGTATGAAGGCAGAGGACATTATTAGTTGTGAAAAAGAGATGATAGAATCTTGTACAGATGCAATTTTCCTACTTGATGATGCGGCCTGCCCAGGAACTATTGCAGAGGTAATGTATGCCAATTCTTTACAGAAGAGGCTTCATCTGTTTATTGTTCGTTATAAAGAGGATGAGGAGACCGAAAGTGAGTTACACACTCCTTGCTGGTATCCAATATTATTCTGTCAAATGACGAATTGCTTAGTGAATATCTATCCGTGTTCCAATGTTGAAGATGCTACCAATAGAATACAGCTTTTTGTTGAATCTCTAAATAATAAAGTCTCCTACGAGTAACGCAGTAACGCATAGAGCCGGTGTGATAAGGAAACTAAGGAAATTAAGGAGATTAAGGAGATTAAGGACGACTCCCTAAACTCCCTAAATTCCCTAAATTCCCTAACCGGACAAAGTCTCCCCACCTATGCAATACTGACACCAGCAACGTCATCCCAGAGGCAATATTTGCTGCTCCAAATTTTTGAGCTTTACACTTTTTTTACTACCTTTGCCTAATTAAACTGATTTATATGGCATACGATGTTATAGTTATAGGCGCGGGTGCTGCAGGCCTTATGGCTGCGGGTACTGCTGCCATGAGCGGTCGCTCGGTGCTCCTTATGGAGAAGATGGAGAAGGCGGGTCGTAAGATTCGCATCACGGGTAAGGGTCGTTGCAACCTCACCAATGCACGCCCCGCGGAGGAGTTCCTCGAGAAGGTGCGCACAAATGCAGACTTCTTCTCGGTGGCCTTTGCCGAGTTCAACAACCGAGCAACGATAAAGTTCTTCGAGCGTATAGGCGTGAAGCTCGAGACGGAGCGTGGCGAGCGCGTCTTCCCCAAGAGCGGCAAGGCGTGGGATATCGCCAATGCGTTGGTCGACTTCTGCGAGGATAAGGGCGTGAAAATCGTGTATAAGACCCAGGTAACAGCTATCGAGACCATAGGTGGCAAGGTTACGGGTGTGCGCTACCGCAATAACCGCGGCTTCGAGCGCCGTGAGGAGGCCGACCATGTCATCGTGGCTACGGGTGGCGTTAGCTACCCCTCGACAGGCTCTACGGGTGACGGCTACGAGTTCGCCGCATCGGTGGGTCACAACATCGAGCCCGTGCGCCCCTCGCTCACACCACTGCAAACCTCACACCCCCAGCGCGAGTACCTCAACGGCTTGTTGCTCAAGAACGTAGGCGCAAAACTATATATCGACAACGAGCTCGTTCAGGAGGAGTTCGGCGAGTTGGGTTTCTCGGAGCGCGGCATTGAGGGTGCTGTGGCGTTGCGCATGAGCCGCGACGCTGTGGACGCTATCATCGACGAGAAGCGCGTGAAGATTATCGTTGACCTCAAGCCCGCGTTGGATGAGGAGACATTGCTTGCACGTATCGACCGTGAGATTGCAGAGATGCAGCCCTCGGAGTTCTTCTCGGAGTTGTTGCGTAAGCTCGTTCCCAAGCAGTTGGTTGTGCCTCTGGCTAAGGAGGTGGACTTCCACTCTAAAACATACGTTAGCAAGCTCTCGGAGACAGAGAAGATGCGCCTCGTGAAGATTTTGAAGGGCATGGCCTTCCCCATTTCGGATTATGCACCCTTCCAGTTCGCCATCGTCACGGCGGGTGGCGTAGCCTGCGACGAGGTGAATAAGTACACCATGGAGTCGCTTAAGGTCAAGGGATTATATTTCGCTGGTGAGGTCCTCGACCTCGATGCTAACACGGGTGGCTACAACATGCAGATAGCCTTCTCTACGGGCCGCCTCGCAGGACAACTCAAGAAGTAAAATAGGGTAGTATGAAACGTTCTGGACGCACACTCAAGCAGAGGCTCTACGGTCTCAAACACCTCTCGTCACGCATAAAGCGTGCGCGCCACTTTAGAGGCCATGGCGTACACTCGCCATACGTCTATAACATTGTGCGTAAGGTCTTTATGCAGAGCAATCTCGTTTCAGAACGTCACGATCTATACGCCGCGCTCAAGGAGTATGGCATTGCCGAGCGTCGCTGTGTGCAACTCCAAAACCTCGTTGCCCACTGCGGCTACGAAGCGTGGAGCATTGATAGGATGGCGGAGTGCGCATTTATCGTCTGCACCCTCGATACTACATACGACAAACTTCAACCATATGTAGAGTATGCGCGTGAGCATGGCGTGACCCTCTGTATAATGGATCCCTACAACAACGCTAACCGCTGGGAGGTGTGCCGTGGCATCGTTGAGCGCCACCCCTCGACTACGGTCGATAACCGCGCCTACCTCCTGGTGTTCAATAACCACTTACCCAAACAAGTATTCGTGTTGTAATAGCTTAAAATATAGCGCGTTATGAAGATATATACCAAGACAGGCGATAGCGGCACCACCTCGCTTATTGGTGGTGAGCGCGTTGCTAAGTGCGACCCTCGTGTCGAGGCCTATGGCACCGTAGATGAACTCATGGCCTTCGTTGCCCTGCTCACCGACATACTTACGGAGGATGCGCGCACCGCATCTTTTGCTGAGCCCCTGCAGCGCATAGAGTCGCAGCTCATGACCGCCTCGGCACTCTTTGCCGTGGGTAAGGGTGGTGAGGGTAAGGTTGCCCCCATCTCCGAGGAGCGCATTGCCGAGCTCGAGACCTTGATAGATGCCATGCAGACGGAGATCCCCGCCATCACGAAGTTTACAATCCCTGGAGGCCATAAGGCTGTGTCGTTGTGCCACGTCTGCCGTACCGTGTGCCGCAGGGCTGAGCGTGCCGCCTTGCGTGCCCAGGAGGTCGCTGTGGTCGATGCCCAGGCGTTGAAGTACTTGAACCGCCTCTCGGACTACCTCTACACGCTTGGCCGTGTGGTTACGGAGCGCCTAAAGGTCGAGGAGCGCCTCTGGATACCATAGACTAAAGGGTCTGATGCTCAAAGATTTTGGCCTTAGCCTCTTGCAAATATAAAATTTTTTATACATTTGCACGCTATTTTGGCAGAATTGCCGTTTGTGACAGGAGATATTAACTTAAAAATTATAACACTATGTATTGGACATTGGAGCTTGCATCGAAGTTGGAGGATGCACCATGGCCCGCAACAAAGGAGGAGCTTATCGACTACGCTGTTCGTTCGGGCGCACCACTTGAGGTATTGGAGAACCTTCAGGAGATTGAGGACGAGGGAGATATCTACGAGTCAATCGAGGACATCTGGCCCGACTATCCCTCGAAGGATGACTTCTTCTTTAACGAGGAGGAGTATTAGTAGTTTGATAAAGGTTGTAAACCTAAATATCAACGATTTACGATAACCGATTGGGCAGCCAGTCGGTTATTTTTTTTGCCTAAATACTGCCCTATAACTGCCCTGAAACTATTACCAAATCCTCCTTAAAATAAGAGTAGTAAGTGAGAGGCGAAACACTGCCCAAGCACTGCCCAGACGCTGTCTGGGGCACTTTTTGCCCAAATTGAGCAAACCGCCAAAACCGCTCATTGAAGGCAGAAAAATTACGGGTAGTTTCTACCTTCACTACCCTACAACAATGGCGACCGCATCAAGTGGTCGCCATTGCTCTATTTAACCTCTAATAAGTTTCGCATTTGTGCTATGATGTTTTGTTTCCAATCGGACAACATTTCTCTAAAATGCTCCTCATCATTCACAAATACCTTTTGAGCCATATTTAATGTCAAGAATGGAAATGACAGCAGACTATAGAAATTATAAAATACAAATTGCAATGATACTTTATTTAATTTACCTTCATCCATTTCCTCCTGAACTGACGCCAGTGCCTTTCCCATTGTCTCTAAGACATTGAGTTCCTTTGCTGAATTAATAAGTAGGTCAGCATCACGATTCAGCTCTCGTAGTAAAAACATTGGCAGATGCGGATTCTCCCAAAACAGTTCATAATAAGCATCAATGACAACCCCTATTCGCTCTGCAACAGATTTTTCTTTATGCATTAATGCATCAAAAACTTTAGGGATGATGGATGATACAATACCTCCGATAACGGCTTGAAACATCTTGTCTTTGGTGCGAAAATAGTAATGCAGGGCAGGACGATTGATACCTACTCTTGTTGCAATCTCACTCATACTCGTCTCCGCATATCCTTTCTCAATAAAGAGTGCACGAGCTGCATTGATAATCTTATTTTCCATCAGTATTCTCTTTCAATTTGTCGATAAATAGTAACAAGCGATTTTTAATATTTACATCGCTTACACCGCTATCAAAGTCCAAAGATAGTAAATTTATTGCAGGATATAGGTCTTTCAACCTTTTTTCTACTCCTTTGGATACGATGTGGTTAGCGATGCAGCCAAATGGTTGCAGACTAATAACACTATTTATTCCCTTTTGTGCATACGATATAATCTCAGCGGGTAGCAACCAGCCCTCACCGAATTGGGCATTAAGGGTAATCACTCGCTCCGCAAGTTTCGCTTCGTGGAATATATCGTTAAAAGATGTAAAGTAGCGGAATGTGGAGCATAGTTTATTTGCTTTCTCAATTTCGTGCTTTACAATGTGATATAATCCTCGGTAAGCAATATCGGTAAAACCACGTTTAAGTAAATGTGCATTCGTTTTTGCTTTACGATTAACGAAAGCTTGCGTAAAGAAATCTATTAGGACAGGTGGTTCTACCTCTATGTGATGTTCAGCAAGCCAATCAACTATATTTCTGTTGGCAAAAGAGTTGAATTTCAAATATATCTCACCAACAATACCAACTTTTGGAAGCGATATATCTCGGCAAATAGAGTTAAAATCTTCGGCAGCAAATGGTAAATGTTTAAGCAGTTCGCTGCTTTTACCTTTCTCTATCAACTCCGCTCCCATATCCAAATAGAGTTTCCGCAAATCAGCAGCCATACCTTTGTAAATCTCTCGCACAAGAGCTGCGTGGTAAAATTTGTTGATACAATCGCTATATAGTACGGCACGAAGAGCAATTGGCAAAACCTTTAACCAATTTATCTTGAATGCGGGCTGCTTATTCTCTATACCGGACCCCAAAGCAAGAGATATTACGGGAACATCATTAAATCCAGCATCAACCAACGCCTTTTTTAGCATTGGCAGATAGTTTGAAGCTCGGCACTGTCCGCCCGTTTGAGTGATGCCAACTGCGGTATGCGACGGGTCATATTTACCACTCTTAAAAGCCTTTATCACATCTCCGATAATAAGTGTCGCAGGATAACAGACCTCATTATTAGCATATTTTAATCCGTATTCACTCGACTCATCATTACTCATCGGCAGCGATTCTACTTCATATCCCGCTACACGCAAAACTGATGGGATAAGAGGCGAAATGAATGATGTGAAATAAGGCACAACTATTTTGCGGTTCAAATGTTTTTGCTCATAATTTGGAGTGGTCACAAATTCTTGCTTATCTCTCTTCTCTCTCTTCTTATTCGCTATTTTAAGACTCTCTATAAGTGAGCGTACTCTTAATTTCATTGACCCTATATTGTTTATATCGTCCAATTTGAGCAGTGTAAAAGCCTTGTTGTGGCGTAGCAGTAAATCACGAACTTCATCTACCATAAATGCGTCGGGACCACAACCGAATGATGTCATTTGCACGAATTGAACATTATCACTCTGCGTAGTACACCATTTTGCAGCACGCATAATACGATTGGGATATGACCACTGCGATAAAAAGTGGGTATCGTTAATATCAATATTTTCACCTCTTACAACATCCTCGGTCAGCACATCAACGCCCATCTCTGCAAGCATATTGGAAACCTTATGTTGAATTAGCGGGTCGGCGTGATAAGGTCGCCCTGCAAGCAGTATGGTTAAGTTGTCCATTTGTTGTGATACTCGTAGCAATTTTTTGTTTCGTTCTGCAATATCAAGCATATAATTCGTTTGCGTCTCTTCGGCTTTTAGAAAAGCGTCCAATGCTATGCCTTTGGATACCCCTAATGAGTGGAGATACTCCTCGCATTGCTTGTATAGCAAGTTGCCATCGTTAAAACTGATGACAGGTGAATCAATAGGGATTCTTGTTTGTTGCACGCTCTTGACCACAGCGGAATAACCCGTTACAATGGGGCAGTTATAGCTATTTTGGTCGCCATTACCGCATTGCTCCTTAACGACAAATGGCATAAATATTCTATCAACATCTCGTTTTTGAAGGTCGCAGATATGGCTGTGTACTAACTTTGCAGGGAAACAGATATTATCAGACATAACCATTCGAGCACTATGCTCGTATCGTGTATAGTCGGAGGGTTCGGATAAATATACCGAAATACCACACTCGGTAAACAGAGTATGCCAAAATGGGTACTCCTCAAACATATTCAGCACACGAGGTATGCCTATTGTCAGTTTAGGGTTTTCAATAACTGCACTCCGAGAGAACAAAAGGTCGGTCTTTATTTCGTACATATTACGCCCTGCGACTCTCGATGTTCCGCTGTTGTTGAAATGTTTTTCACATCTGTTTCCCGAATAATATTTGTGTCCGTTGCCAAAATTGTATTGTTGTATCTCACAATTATTCTCACATCCTCTACAATTCAGTGTGCGTGTAGAGTATGTAACCGTAGCCAACATTTCATCGAGAGAGATTGTGTTACCGCTGTTCTCCATAGCGTGGAGAGCACATCCGAATGCACCCATCAGTTCAGGATATTCACATCTTGTAACTTCAAGATTTGTAATGATTTCCAATGCTCGTACGATTGCATCATTACGCATAGTGCCACCTTGAACAACAATATGGTTGCCTAATTGTGAAGCATCCTTTAATTTCAATACTTTATATAGGCAGTTTTTGACAACAGAATATGCCAATCCTGCTGATATATCGCTTACCGATGCTCCCTCTCGTAGGACTTGTTTAACCTTTGAGTTCATAAAGACGGTGCAACGAGTACCGAGGTCGGCAGGGTGAGCGGATTCACAAGCTTTTTGAGCAAACTCAGAAGCAGAGTATCCTAAACTTTGTGCAAAAGCCTCTATAAATGAGCCACAACCTGAAGAACAAGCTTCATTGATTTCGATTCGGTCTATAATGCCATTATTGACAAATATAGCTTTCATATCTTGACCTCCGATGTCAAGAATAAAACTCACCTTGTCATCAAGATTGTGTGCAGCTTTGTAGTGTGCAATAGTTTCTATGATTCCTGAGTGTAGGTTAAACGCAGCCTTAATCAAATCCTCACCATACCCCGTAGAACAACTACCTGCAAATTCCAAAACAGCACCTTGCTTTTTGCACTCTTCCGAGAGTTTAGACAAGCCAAGTACTACGGTTTCAATAGGTCTGCCACCATTACCTTTATAAAATTTATATAACAATTCTCCTTGCTCATTCAACACAACAATCTTTGTGGTAGTTGAGCCCGAATCAATACCTAAGTATGCTCTCTGCACGCCTTTTGATAGTTTTGCGTGAGCTATATTGTTACGAGAAATTCGATTGTGCCACTCATTGTACGAGGTCGTATTTTCAAATATTGGTTGTAGAGATGAGGTGGAGCGTTCTATGTTACTTGAAGATTTCTTTAAGCGAACGATTAAATCCGACAGACGCTCAATGTGCTCATTCTCAATTTCAACCAGAGCAGTACCAAGAGCAGGGATAAGCTCTCCATATTGGGGCAACATAATTTGAGAATCATCCAATGATAGATAACTCTTGAATGCCTCTCGAAGTGCCGGGATAAATGTCAGCGGACCGCCACAAAACAATATAGGCGGTTGTATATCATATCCGTGCGCTAATGTTGTGACGGTCTGCACCGCCACAGCGTGAAAAATTGACGCAGCAATGTTCTCTCGGCTAATATTCTTAGCTATTAGATTTTGAATGTCCGTCTTACAGAAAACTCCGCATCGTGATGCTATGGGATAGATTTTAGATGAACGCAGTGCCAATTCATTCAATTCATCGGGAGTAACACCTAAGATAATAGCCATTTGGTCGATAAATGCTCCTGTTCCTCCTGCACAATTTCCGTTCATTCGCAAATCATCAGTCTTACCATCCTTAAATAATACTATTTTGGCATCCTCTCCTCCGATGTCAATCATAGTATTAGTTGTGGGATAATAGCATTGTACCGTTTTTGATGCTGCAACCACCTCTTGCACAAATGGCAAATTGCACCGCTCAGCGAGTCCCATTCCTACCGAGCCTGTTACTCGCAACGAAACCTCTTCATCACCAAACTTACATAACAACTCTTCAAGGAATGATGTGATAACCTCATTCGCCTGTGCGTTATGTCTTTTGTATGATGAAAAACACACATTCCCGTTTGTTCCAATAGCAACCAACTTGGCGGTTGTTGAACCAATATCAAGACCTATTTTTACCATAAAACAACAACTTACATTAGTGTTTGACACCTGTGTCAGTTGCAAAATTATACGCTTTTTACGAAACGAACAAACTTTATGGCAAAATTTACATTTTTTAACAATAGTTACCCATTAGTTACCACACAACTATTCTCAAAAGTTCCATAAAATAAATACAGTTTTTACTGAATTTTTCAGCCCGTTTTGTTATATATAATTATCCGTAATTTGTGATGAATAGCGGTAATTATCAACAGTCTAACTTGAAAAAGCAGTATGGCAAAAATTCAGTCGCAATTTCCCGTTGGTAGCTTCTATCTGCGTGGTGGTAATAATGGTAAGTGGTTATAATAGTGATTATGAGTCGTAAGATTTTTATAAAGCCACTAAAGTCATTAGATGATTTTGTGGAGCAGAATATAGCCGATGCCGAAGCAAAGGCGATTGAGGAGGGTAAGGCTATTCTGCGAATTTCGGGAGATAGCATACGTATTAGAGCAAAGGATGGGTATAAAGTTATAACACACGACTTTTTGTGTGGTGGAATTATATTTAACACACAAGGTTATTATCCACTTTACATTGAGTTTAATGGTGCAGATATTATCGCTAATAGCAACCAAATAGTCTGCACCCCCGCAGAGTTTATACTTGATGAGGAGTGTACAACCACGAAATCATTAGATTGGAGTGGTTGCCTTCGTACTGGACGTGGCAGATACAAATGTGAGATAGATATAGACTCCGATTTTAGTATCGACAAACTGCAGTATCATTGTATTCGCCCGGTTGTAGTTCGTGTAGGTGGAAAAGCATATAGATATGCTAAACCGATACTTCAAGATATAATATATAAAGGTAGAAAATATCCCGTATTGCCAATAAGAAATAATTACCCGATAACAAACGAGAAGGAGTATTAGTGGAAGCATAACTTTTGGGATAAAGTACAGGACTGCCTTTCGGGGTGGTCCTATTTTTTTATGCCCGTAGCAGAACCTTAATGCTGTCAAGTGCTGTCATGCTATCTGCCATTTTGTCAGTTACGAAGGGGTGGCACGCTGTTTGTCATAACCACTCACCGATAACATAACCACACTTACGACTTAAATTAAATAAAAATACGACTATGAAAAACGGTAAAATTGGGGTGACAACAGAAAATATCTTCCCCGTAATCAAGAAGTTCCTATACTCTGACCACGAGATTTTCCTCCGCGAGTTGGTATCTAACGCTGTGGATGCTACGCAGAAGCTCAAGACCCTATCGTCGAAGGGCGAGGCTGAGGGCGAGCTTGGCGACCTCACAATCCATATCGCTGTGGATGAGGCGTCAAAAACACTCACCATCACCGACCGCGGTATCGGTATGACCATGGAGGAGGTTGACCGCTACATCAACCAGATTGCCTTCTCGGGTGCCGAGGAGTTCATGGCGAAGTACAAGGATCAGGCTATCATCGGCCACTTCGGCCTCGGCTTCTACTCGTCGTTCATGGTGGCCGACAAGGTGGAGATATTCACGCAGTCGTTCAAGAGCGAGGCTAAGAGTGTGCACTGGAGCTGCAATGGCTCGCCCGAGTTCGAGATGGAGGAGCTCGACGAGAAGCTCGACCGTGGCACACGCATCGTCTTGCACATCTCGGAGGATTGCGCCGAGTATGCTCAGCGCGGTGAGATTGCCAAGTTGTTGCGCAAGTACTGTCACTTCCTACCCATACCCATCGCTTTTGGCAAGAAGCAGGAGTGGAAGGATGGTAAGTATGTCGACACCGAGGCGTGGAACATCATCAACGACACCAACCCCTTGTGGATGCGTAAGCCCACGGAGATTAGCGAGGAGCAGTACAAGGCCTTCTATAGCGACCTATATCCTATGAGCGAGGAGCCCTTGTTCTACATCCACTTGAACATCGACTACCCCTTCAACCTCACGGGTATCCTCTACTTCCCCAAGATACACTCCAACTTCGAGATTCAGAAGAACAAGATACAGCTCTACTCGAACCAGGTGTTTGTTACTGACGAGGTTACGGGCATCGTACCCGAGTACTTGACGCTCCTACATGGCGTTATCGACTCTCCCGACATCCCGCTCAACGTGTCGCGTAGCTACCTACAGAGCGATGCCAACGTGAAGAAGATCTCGGGCTACATCACCCGCAAGGTTGCCGACCGCCTTCAGGAGCTCTTCAATACCATGCGCGAGGACTACGAGAAGAAGTGGGACGACCTTAAAATCTTCATCCAGTACGGCATCCTCACCGACGAGAAGTTCGCCGAGAAGGCCGCTAACTTCATGCTCGTCAAGAGCATCGAGGGTAAATATTACACCCCAGCGGAGTATGTCGAGAAGATTAAGGAGACGCAGACAGATAAGGACGGCTTCACTATCGCGCTCTATGTCGACGATGTGGAGGGCAAGAACGCCTTTGTTGAGGCTGCCAAGGCTAAGGGCTACGACATCCTCGAGATGAATGGCCAGCTCGATAGCCACTACATCCAGTACTACGAGTCGAAGAACGAGAAGGTACGCTTCGTGCGTGTCGATAGCGACGTAGTTGAAAACCTCATCCGCAAGGAGGAGCGTGCTGCGATGTCACTCTCGTCGGAGCAGCAGGACATCATGCGCCCCGTGTTCGAGAGCCAGATGCCTACCGACGCTAAGATACACTACCACGTATCGTTCGAGGCTATGTCTAAGGATGCAGCGCCCGTTGTTATCACACAGAACGAGTTTATGCGCCGCTTGAAGGATATGGCAGCGACAAGTGGTGGCGAGATGAGCCGCTTCTATGGCGAGATGCCCGACAACTTCACCATCACCGTCAACGGCAACCATCCCATCGTCCTTGACATCCTTGGCGAGGTGGAGCGCGAGTATGGCGACAAACTCCGCACCATGGGTAAGAAGATTACCGCTGCCGAGCAGGAGGAGCACCGCTTCGAGGAGACCATCAAGGGCAAGAAGAGAGAGGAGCTCACACCCGAGGAGCGCGATATGCAGGAGTCGTTGTCTAAGCGCATCGTGGAGCTTCGCACCGAGCGCGATGCACGCCTCGAGGAGATTGGCAAGGCTAATAACAAGGTTCGCCAGATTATCGACCTTGCTCTGTTGTCAAACGGCATGCTCAAGGGTAAGAACCTTACGGAGTTTATCCAGCGCAGCATCTCGCTTATAGAGTAATAGTTAGCGTTGCGATATGCCTAAGCCTCTCCCTCCTTAGCAGGTCGGAGAGGTTTTTTTGTAGTGTGGTGTGATAGATTTGGTGGGGCGTCTCGCTCAATAATATAAAACGAAGAGTGTTATGCTACCAAAGAACGATATAGAACGCTTTGTGGAGGCGCAAAGAAATCCTTGGACGGGATATGAG
>JAEZPN010000070.1 GCA_023413645.1 Bacteroidota bacterium | reverse complement strand
CGCTCCTAATCGTGCCAGGTATCTTAATCAGTCGTACGGCATATGCTACGTTTATGGTAAACCCCGGTGTGGCATATTTGAACTATCCCACCGATACTATCATCATGGCCGTTGTAGCTGTGGTCGTAGGTTTGTGGACGCTCTATTGGGGTTACCTCGCCTTTTGTCGTGCTACGCAGCGCAAGGGTTTTGTGTCGCTCGTGTGCTACGCAATAGCGACACCTCTTGCCTACTACCTCTCTAAGTTGGTAGTTGGGGCAATAACCAAGGGTATTGAGATGTAAAAATGAAGTGTAAAAAGGGAGAGAAAAGGATATAAAAAAAAGGGTAAGCTACTTATATCGCACCGCTACAACCACATACCCTTGCTCGATTCCTCGCCTGGGGGAGTTCTGTAGGAGCTGGTCGTATAAGACTTACCCGGGTGCAAATGTACAAAAAAAATGTATCTTTGCAAAAAAATAATGAAAAATGAAAAAGAAAATTTTTATCGCATTTATCGTTCTCGTTGTGACTGTGGGAGTTGCGGGAATGTGGGCATACCAAAACTTCTTTGGCTCGGCTGTCAAAGAACGCTTCAGTTTGGTGTTTCGTAGCGACGAGAGCTACGATGATATAATTGCAAAGGTAGAGCGCAGCATCGAGCACGACATGGCTTTTAAGCTCTATGCAAAACATATCGACTTGGATAATGGCATCGAGGCGGGAACATATACCTTCGAAGAGGGCATGACAGTCATCGAGGTTGCTCGCACATTGAAGTTCGGTAGCGATAATAGTGTGCGCTTGGTTATTAACAACGCCCGCACCCCCGAGGCCTTGGCCGGAAAGATTGCAATGCAGATAGATGCCGACTCGGCGTCTATGCTCAAGGCTTTGCGCAGCGAGGAGCTTATCAAGGAGTTTGGCTTCGACTCTGCCGAGGCTATGTTCTCGATATTCTTGCCCAACACCTACGAGGTATATCGCGATGTTACGCCCGAGGAACTTGTGCGCCGCATGAAGCAGGAGTCGGATAAGTTCTGGAGTGATGAGGCACGCCTCAAGAAGCTCGACCGTTCGGGCCTCACACCCTTCGAGGCTATGACGTTGGCCTCTATCGTACACGAGGAGACAAACGCTAAGGACGAGATGGCGCGTGTTGCGGGTGTATATATCAACCGTTTGGAGCGTGGCATGCTCTTGCAGGCAGACCCCACGTTGAAGTATGCTGCGGGAGACCCCTCGATTAAGCGTGTGTTGAATAAGCATAAGAGCATCGACTCACCATATAATACATATATGTATTTGGGCTTGCCACCTACACCTATCGCTATGCCCGACATGGCAGCCATTGAGGGTGTGTTGAACTACGAAGAACACAACTACCTCTACTTCTGTGCTCGTCCAGAGATGGATGGCCGTCATAACTTCGCACGCACACTTGCGGAGCATAACCGAAACGCTGCGGCATACCACGATGCGCTAAATAGAATGAACATTAAGTAAAAATACGCCCTAAGGAATATGAATATTAAGGAGTTCTGGATGGATGTGCTACGTGCCGCGGCAATTATTGGCGTGGTGATGGCGCTGTCGCATGTCATCGAGCAGTATATATTATTCTATAGCAGTATGTCGCTCTACAATGCCTCTATGGCCTTGATGGCAGAGTGGTTTATCTCGACTGCAGCATTTGCCGGTCTATTGTACTACTTCATGCGTCGTGTGGCACTTGCTTGGAACGATAGGGTAGAGGTTGGCGACGGTATCGTTGTGGAGATACCATTCACCTATACTCGCGCAGTATCGTATGGCCTAATTGCCTCGATGCTTGTGGGTCTCTTTGTGGGTGTTATACACATCTTGTTCGTGGACTACATGGGAGGTTTCGACCTATATCGCACCGGGCAGCTCGCCTACTTCGAGGAGGTTAAGAGTCTTATGGGGGCATACAACGAGATGTTTGGCGCTGAGGTTATGCCGATGGATAACATGGATGCTACCACTGAACAGATTGAGAGCATGGAGCAACCCTCAATGTTTTGGACTATCATCTCTCAGATGTCATCCTTTATGCTATATGGTGGTGTTGTGTCGCTTATCGTTGCGGCTATAGCGCGCCGTAAGCCTAAGGCTCAGAACATTAGCAATGAGTAATTATGAATAAAAGATTAGATATATCGGTTGTTGTACCCCTATTCAACGAGGCGGAGTCGTTACCCGAACTCGTGGCATGGATTGATAGGGTGGCACACGAAAATAGCCTTACGTACGAGGTTATCATGGTCAACGACGGCTCTACGGATGACTCGTGGGAGGTTGTGAGAGAACTCTCGGCGCAGTACCCCGCAGTTAAGGGCATCAGCTTCATGCGCAACTATGGCAAGTCGGCGGCACTCTATTCGGGCTTCGAGATGGCACAGGGCGAGGTGGTATTTACTATGGATGCCGACCTTCAGGACTCGCCCGACGAGATTCCCGAGATGCGTCGCATGATCCTTGAGGAGGGTTATGACTTAGTTTCGGGCTGGAAGCGTAAGCGCTACGACCCCATTGGTAAGCGTTGGCCAAGTAAGTTCTTCAACCTCACGGCACGCATAATGTCGGGCATACGTCTCCACGACTTTAATTGCGGACTTAAGGCATATCGTTTGAAGGTGGTTAAGAGCATCGAGGTATATGGCGAGATGCACCGCTATATGCCCATCCTTGCTAAGCATGCTGGCTTCAAGCGCATCGGTGAGAAGGTCGTTGAGCACCGTGAGCGTAAGTATGGCTACTCGAAGTTTGGTCTCGAGCGCATGGTTAAGGGCTACCTCGACCTTATCTCTGTGACCTTTATGTCGCACTTTGGTCGCTCGCCCATGTACCTCTTCGGAGGCCTCGGAACAGTGATGTTCCTTGCGGGCTTTGTAGCCATTGCGTGGATTGTGGTAGAGAAGTTTGCGTGGGATGTGCCCGTAACTAATCAGCCCCTCTTCTACTTCGGTCTTACTACCGTTGTGCTTGGTGTGCAACTCTTCTTGGCGGGCTTCTTAGGTGAGCTTATCAATCGCCGCTCGAGCGACCGCAACCACTATCTTATTGACGAACGAATTGAATAATTAATAAAAACTAAATAACTATGATTCAGAGAATTCAGTCACTCTACTTGCTTTTGGTTACAGCCCTTATGGCTTGCACGCTCTTTTTGCCTATCGTACATGTTTCGACTACACATGGAGAGTTGGCACTCCAGGCATTTAAACCCTTTGGCAATGAGTTTTATGGCGAAGCTTCGGCCTTTGGTTGGCTCTTTGCAGTGATGTTTATCCTCTCTACGCTTTTGCCTTTGGTTACCATCTTCTTGTTTAAGTATCGCAAGCGTCAGGTGGGCTTGTGTGCAGCTCAGGGAGTACTCCTTGTGGGTGCAGTAGTCGTGGTATTGCTCTTCTATTGGCTTATTATTCCCGATATTCTCCCCGCAGACGCAGTTATTTCTAAGCGCCTCGGCTGGGCGTTTATCATGCCTATTGTTGCTCTCATTCCCACATTCTTGGCGGGTCGTGCAATCTTCCGTGACGAGGTTCTCGTACGCTCACTCGACCGCATTCGTTAATTCCGACGTAGGCTATGATTAGCTTTGAGACAAAGATACGCGTTGAGTATCACCACACCGACCAGATGGGCGTTGTGCACCACTCGAACTACGTCAAGTTCTTCGAGGTGGCACGCACAGAGTGGTTGCGTGCAAGTGGCCTTACGTATGCAGAGATGGAGCGTCGTGGTGTTATGATGCCCATTGTGGATGTGGCGGTTAAGTATCGCAACCCTGCGCTCTACGATGAGCTTATCTCGGTTACGGCATTTGTGGACGAGGCACCTAAGGCTCGTATGGTATTCCGCTATGAGGTGCGTGGCGAGGATGGTCGCGATATTGCTTCGGGTTCTACTACCCTCGGCTTTATAGATAGGGAGACACGTCGCCCCATGCGTGCGCCACAATGGCTCTTGGATGTAGTAAACCTATAACCCTATGGCCATGAGTAAGATTGGAGACTACCTACGCCTCGTAAAGTTCTCGCACACGATATTCGCCATGCCCTTTGCGCTGTTGTCGTTCACCTATGCGTGGATGACGGCGGAGCACGATTCGGTGTTGTGGATTGTGCTGTTGCAGGTCGTGGCGTGTATGGTCTTTGCCCGCAATGTCGCCATGGGCTTCAACCGCTGGGCAGACCGTAAGATAGATGCCGAGAACCCCCGCACGGCAAACCGTGAGATTCCCGCGGGTGTTATATCGTCGCGCGGTGCTGTTGTCTTTATCGTGATTAACGCACTGCTATTTATCGCTACTACGCTTACTATCAACTCCTTGTGTGCATGGCTCTCGCCCGTGGCACTCTTCGTGGTGATGTTCTACAGCTACTGTAAGCGCTTTACGGCTCTTGCACACATCGTATTGGGCATATCGCTCGGCATCGCCCCCGTAGGTGCCTATATCGCCGTTACGGGCACCGTAGCGCCAGAGTGTTGGCTCTTGGCAGCGGTGGTTACTACGTGGTGCGCAGGCTTTGATATTATCTATGCACTGCAGGATGCTGAGTTCGACCGTAAGCGTGGCTTGCACTCTATTCCCTCGCACTTCTCGGCTACTACGTCTCTGATTATTAGTGCGGTGTTGCACCTCGCAAGCGTAGGTCTCTTGGTGTGGTTTGCACTTTCGCAGCCTTGCACATGGCTCTTGTGTTTGGGATGTGCGCTCTTTGCTGCGATATTGGCCTTGGAGCACTACCTGGTTACACCCACTAAGCAGCGAAACATAGGCATCGCCTTTGGCACGCTTAATGCCATGGCGAGCATGTCGTTGGCCGTATGCCTTATTGCTAACCTCTTGATTTATAGGTAGTATGTGGGTTGGTGCGGCGCTACTCTCGGCTATGCTTCTTGGTCTCTACGATGTCGCTAAGAAGCGCTCGCTCGCGGGCAATGCTGTGGTTGTGGTGTTGCTCCTCAACACGCTCTTCTCTACCATCCTCTTTGCCCCTGTTATCCTCGATGCGGAGTTCGACTTAGGTCTCTTTGAGGGTACAGCTCTCGCCTCTACAAGCGGTAATATCGGCGGCCATGCCCTCGTGGCACTCAAGGCTGCCATTACGCTCTCGTCGTGGCTCTGCGGCTACTACGCCATAAAACACCTGCCCCTAACTATCGTAGGTCCCGTGAACGCCACACGCCCCGTTGTGGTGCTCGTGGGTGCGCTCCTACTCTTTGGCGAGGAACTTAATCTATGGCAGTGGGGTGGTGTGCTCTTGACCATCGTGTCGCTCTACCTCTTGAGCCGCGCGGGAAGCAAGGAGAGCATCAACTTCCGCAGCAACCGCTATGTATGGGCACTCTTTGCCGCTATGCTGCTTGGCGCTGTTAGTGGCCTCTACGATAAGTTCCTTATCGCAAATTGTTCGCTCCACCCCCTCTTTGTGCAGAGCTGGTTCGGCCTCTACCAACTCGTTATGATGGTCGTTATCGCCCTTGTTGTGTGGATGCCACGCCGTCATAGCGAACCCTTCAAGTGGGTGTGGACAATCCCGCTTATCTCGCTCTTTGTCTCATGCGCCGACTTCTGCTACTACCATGCGCTTGACGACCCCGACGCCATGATTGCTGTGGTGTCGATGATACGCCGCAGTTCGGTTATCGTAACCTTCCTTTGCGGTGCTCTTATCTTCGGCGAGCGCAACCTCAAGGCCAAGGCCCTCGACCTCTTGCTAATCTTGGTCGGTATGGTCCTCCTCTGCATCGGCAGTGTGTAGTTCTTACATAGTAAATATTATTCAAGGAGTCTTTGTTGGGCTCCTTTGTTTATCTCTACGCTTCACAATTTCGTAACAATAAATTAACGGTGTTGTCGTGATAACGAAACATCGTTGTCCTATTTTTGCAGCGTGAAAAAAGATGAATTAAAAAAGAGATGAAATTTATGAGTAAGAGACTGACAATTGCGCTTGTGGCACACGACGCCATGAAGCACGACCTCGCGGAGTGGGTCGCATGGAACTGGGCAAAGCTCCTATCACACCGCCTAATATGCACAGGAACAACAGGCCGCATCGTGGCCGAAACACTTATGGAGCGCAGAGCCAAGGATGCAGCGCACTCGCACTTCGACATCACCATGCTTAAGTCGGGTCCATTGGGTGGTGACCAGCAGCTCGGAGCGATGATTGCAAACGGCGAAATCGACATGCTCATCTTCTTCTGGGACCCCATGTCTGCGCAACCACACGATGTAGATGTTAAGGCCCTATTGCGCTTGGCAACGCTATACAATGTCCCTACGGCGATAAATCGTTCATCAGCCGACTTTATGATCTCGTCAACGCTGATGGTAGATACACAGTATAAGCCCGTGGTGCGAGACTACACGTCATATATTGAGCGCATGGTAAAGTAAGAGTGGTTGCCCTAAATATTCTGGACAACCACTCTTTTTTACTCCTCTGTCTGCTCCTTCTCTAAGCGGCGCTTATGGTTGATGTTCATCAACTTGCGAATAGATTGTTGCAACTGCTTGGGGTCGACATTGCGCTTGATAACCGAGTCGTGAGCCAACGATATGCCTCCCGTCTCCTCCGATACGGCGATGATGATAGCATCCGATACCTCACTCATGCCGAGGGCTGCGCGGTGACGCATACCATACGACTTGGGTACCTCCTGCTGTGTTGAGGGCAGCACACACTTCGCTGCAACCACTCTGTCGCCACTAATAACCATGCCACCGTCGTGCAAGGGGGCATTCTTAAAGAATACGTTCTGTATAAGCGATGACGACACCTTAGCGTCGATGGCGATGCCGCTCTCCTCGACGATGCCGAGGTCGTTAGACTGCTTGATGATGATAAGTGCACCCACCTTCTGCTCGCCCATCTCCTGGCATGCCTCGACAATAGGCTGAAGGTCAATCTCCTTAGCATTCTTGCGGTGGCGGAAGTCGAAGATGCGTGTGAGCCACTCGAAGCGCTCACGCTGGCGACCGATAGCCTGTAAGAAGTGACGTATCTCGGGTTGGAAGATGATGATGATGGCGATGACACCCACCGAGATAATCTGCCCCAAGATTGTTGAGAAGAGCACAAGGTTGAATGTCTTGACCAAGATCCAGACAAGGTAGATGAAGAATATGCCGACCATAATATATGGTGCGCTTGTACCCTTCATGGCGCGGTAGAGACCATAGAAGAGCGTTGACACAAGCAGGATGTCTATTACGTCAACAAAGGTAAATGGTATAAATCCCATAGGAGGATGCCGTAGCTACAGTTAATAATAAGTGTGCGTTGGTGTTAAAAATGCCGACGTGCAGGCGCAAATCGGCATTTTGTGCTATTGTGCGGTATGCCTACGCCTTACTCCAAAGTGCCAGCTGCGTAGAGCTCGTCAATCTTCTCGAGCACAAGGCTTGAGATGTTGAGTGTTGGGTCTGCGTCGATTACAGATGCGGCGTTGAGAATCATCTTATAACGCTTGTCGGCGTTGATCTCCTCGAGAGCCTTGCGTGTGAGCTCCTGGAAGCGGTTCATAAGCACCATCTGCTCCTCAGCCAATGCCTGCTCCTCCTTTGCGAGCTGCTCACTCTCCTTCTGTACGGTAGACTGGTAGGTGCTCATGCGTGACTGTATAGACTGCTCCTTCTTTGCCAACTCCTCGCCTTTCTGCTGTGCGTTGAGTGTTGTGATGAGACCCTTCTGGTAGTCATCCTGGAGCTTCACAGCGTCGTTCTGCAACTTGTTGTACTCCGATGCGAGACTCTGCTCCTTCTGTGCCCAGCCCTCCTGTGTTGCCACGGCGCGTGTCTGGAACTCCTGCATCTTAGCCTCCAAGGCCTTACCCTCAGCTGCGTAGAGCTTGCTTGATGCGAGCATGAAGTCGAGGTCCATGTATACCACATCGCCACTTGCTACACACTCAACAGTAAGCACCTCTGTATTGCTGTTTGTAGCCTCACCACTCTTCTCTGTCTTCTCTGCGTTGTTGCATGCGCCAAGCATTGCTACAGCTGCCAAGGCAAATAAAAGACTCTTTTTCATAGTTTTTATTCTCTTTATTAGTTAATTTTCAAATTCAAAATACAAAGGTAAGAAAAATTTATTTACTTTTGTAAAAAATTTAGAATATTTTAGAGTTACTTCTCCTAAAAGATAAGTTATGTACGAATATATATCTGGAAAACTCGATGAGGTAAACCCCACGTATGCCGTGGTTGAGGCTGCGGGTGTGGGATACTTCATCCATATCTCGCTAAATACCTACTCCGCTATCGAGGGCGCTAACGAGGCTCGCCTCTACGTACACTTCGTAGTTCGCGAGGACCAGCAGGCGCTCTTTGGCTTTGCAACAAAGATTGAGCGCGAGCTCTTCCGCCGTCTCATCAGCGTCTCGGGTGTGGGTGGTAACACCGCGCGAATGATACTTTCGACCTACTCGCCTCGCGAGTTGCAGAACATCATTGCCACCGAGAATGCAGTGCTTTTGAAAAACGTTAAAGGCCTGGGTCTCAAGACTGCACAGAAGATTATCGTGGAGCTCTCGGGTAAGATGTTGGAGCTTGGTGCCGACACCATGGATACACCCGTTGTAGCTGCTGCTGCGAACAATGTTGTCTACGACGAGGCACTCGCAGCATTGCAGATGTTGGGCTTCCAAAAGGCTGCATCCGAGAAGGCACTCAAGGCTATCTTCAAGGACAATCCCTCGATGGCTGTCGAGGAGGCTGTGCGTGCTGCGCTTAAGCATTTGTAGTCGTTTCATATTTTAATTTCATTAAAAAAGTCGCGTAGTTGCAAAATATTTGTTAACTTTGTGCGCTTATATGGATATGAAAAGATTATACAACGTAGCTATTATGGTTGTTGTGGCACTCGCCGCAGCATTTGTTGTGTCGTGTAGCAACGAGAATGACAGTGTGCTCACAACCCAGCAGAGCAAGATTAGCAGCTACCTCACCTCATCGCATCAGCCACGACTCATCCCCGAGTCGCAGGTCTCAGCATCGCTCGACAGCGAGCCCAAGTTCTACACGCAGTGGGGCTTGGATATCTATCGCTACATAGCAACCTACTACGATGAGGGTCGCGACGAGTGGACCGAGGTTGCAAGCACCAGCACAATAGAGATTGTATATACAGCCTACGTATTCCCTAACGCGAAGCCCACGACAGCGAATATGTATGCTACGAACGACCCCGACTCGATTGCGGAGCTTGAGAAATTGGGCCTTAATACCGAGTACGAGTGGACAACAGACCCCATGGTCGTTACATTGGGCAAGGAGGAGATTCTTCCAGGTCTTGAGACTGCACTCGTGGGTTGCCGCGAGGGTGATAGCGTAGAGATATACCTCACCTATGACGAAGCATATGGTAAGCACTATGTCGGCATGGTGCCCGCAAAGTCTGCCGTGGTGTGGTTCATCGATATTGTAGATGTTAAATAAAGATTTTTGAGATATACTATGAATAGAGTGTTTGTTGCTATCGCTTCGTTGCTCGCCGTTACCGTTATGGCGGTGTCGTGCGTCGAGGAGCCTACAATGAGCTATGATGATATTGAACAGCGCTCGCTTAAGGCGTGGATAAACAAGCATAAGCCCGATCTCTTGGACAACTACCAGGAGGAGGGTGGTTACTACGTCGAGGTGCTTGATGCTGGCTGTGCTGACTCTGTTGCCATCACGGGCAAGGATGTGTGGTTGTGGTACGATTTCACGGGTCGCGACCTTGAGGGTACAATCTGCGAGACACGCGACTGGCGTTTGGCTAAGCAGCTCAATACATATACCGACTACACACACTACGTCCCCTCGTTCCGCTTCAGCGGCAAGGAGTCTACAACGATGATGGAGGGTACCTACCTCGCTACGTTCAACAAGCTCA
Organism: Bacteroidota bacterium; assembly: GCA_023413645.1. Lineage (GTDB taxonomy): Bacteria > Bacteroidota > Bacteroidia > Bacteroidales > Rikenellaceae > Alistipes. The sequence goes on along the minus strand of JAEZPN010000070.1, from coordinate 16,716 downwards.
CTATCGACGGCGAGGATTTCGAGGTGCGCTATGGCACAAAGTTGCGTCTCTATCTCCCCTCAGCTGTGATAGCAAGCGTAGGTGCTGATGGCGGCTATGAGGGTCAGTATGACCTTGAGGATAGCAAACCCTTGGTAGTGGACATGTACATCTATGGTCACGTCGCAAACCCTGTGGCATACGAGGGTAACCGTGTCGAGGCATTTGCAAAGGTTAATGGTGGCCTCTGTGATGAGCATAAGGTCGTTAAGGAGGATACCGAGGAGAGTGAGGAGACAAAGGCACGCCGTCGTCGCATTGTTGCTCGCTTTACTGAGGAGAGTGGTGATAGCGAGGAGCAGGTAGACACACGCCCCTTGGAGTTCTTCGATGGTCGTTGGCACCAGCCTGTCGACACCATGGAGCACCTCTTGGTGAACTACTCATACTCTCCCGCACGCCAGACCTTCGACTTCAACAGCGTGGGTGCCGATACGCTGATGTATAACCGCGAGAGTATCTCGGAGAACATCTACCAGGCGGGAGACATCTACTCAAACTTCAACGACGTTGAGCGCCGCATCAACGATGCTCTTGTTGAGCGCTTCGGTGCCGGTATCACCTATGACGAGGTCCTCGAGGCTGACTCCGTAAACAGCAGTTCTACAGCGAAGGTGTGGTACATAGGTCGTTTCCTCGATGGATTCATCTTCGATACAAACATTGATGAGGTTAAGGAGATTGTATATGGCAAGGTGTCATCTAAGGGTGAGGCGTTGTCGTTTGAGACTGCCGATCCAACAGACAATAGCTACATCTTGGCGTGGAACTATGCTATACCCACATTGCGACGTGGTCAGTGGGCTACAATCCTCACCGTTTCGACATATGCCTACGGTCTTGATGGTCAGACAGGTGCCACAAAATCTACAACAACAAATAGCAACCAGGCATACTACGACTATGCAAACTACTATAACTACATGAACTACATGAATAGCTACTACGGCTATGGTTATGGTAATATGTATAACAATGGTTACTACGGTTACAACCCCTACTACTATGGCTACAACTATAACTATGGCAGTAGCGAGGATACCTCTGTTACCGTGACTACGACATCTACCGAGATTCAGGCATTCACGCCACTCCTCTTCCAGGTATTCATAGAGAAATAGCATCGTGGAGCAGCCCAAAGTTGAGCGCCTGCTTCGGCTAATGAAGCTGATGACGGCAAACGTAAACTACACTGTCGAGGATCTCGCTGAGCGCCTCGACACGTCGTATCGCTCCATATACCGCTACATAGATACCTTCAAAAATGCTGGTTTCGTAGTGCATAAACTCGAGGGCGGCATCTACAAACTTGGCAAGGAGAGTCGCTACTTTAAGGATATATCGCAGCTTGTGCACTTTACCGACGAGGAGGCTCACATCTTCAACCAGCTACTCGAGGGTTTGGACGATACAAACATGCTCAAGCAGAATCTACGTCGTAAGCTTACCACCGTCTACAACTCAACAGCCATGGCGACAAGCATCGTCAAGGGTAAGAATGCCCAGAACGTAAACCGCTTGCAGGAGGCCATAGAGAATCAGCATCAGGTAGTCCTTGTGGACTACGCATCGTCGCATACGGGCGTAACACGCAACAGGGTGGTTGAACCCTTTGGCTTCACGACAAACTATGTACAGCTGTGGTGCTACGAGCCCGATAGCGCTATGAACAAACTCTTCAAGGTGGCACGTATAGGCTCGGTCGAGGTGCTCGACACGCCGTGGCAGTGCGCCGAGAAGCATGAGCAGGGCTATATAGATATCTTCCGTATGACGGGCTTCGAGCAGCATAGGGTGCAGGTAAAGCTCGGTATGTTGGCACGTAACCTCCTTATCGAGGAGTACCCCTTGGCTGAGCGCGACATCAAACCTCTCGACGCTACACACTGGTTGCTCGATACCAAGGTATGCAACTATGTGGGTGTAGGACGCTTCGTGATGGGTCTGCTGGATGATACTGAGATTATCGACAGCCCCGACTTCGAGAACTACGTGGAGTCGCTCCTTCGCCGATATATCGACGGCAACAGGCGCTAATCTCTCATTTACACATATTTTTTGCTCCAAATATTTTGTCTTTAACGAGATAAATTACTAACTTTGTGTTAACTACTAACCCAAACTTTACCATCAGTGCTAATGGAGCGAGAAAACTGTACCCTAGATAGCGAACATTTGGAACTGTCGTACATGAGCCAGAAACAGGTCATGCGTCTTATAGCAATGGCCATGGCTGACGATAATAGTGTCGGTAAACGAGAGTTCGACGAGGTGTGCGCCATTGTCATCGAGCAGTGGCAAGGTAGTGATGTTCCCTCTATGAAGGCTGTATCGCGCCTTTTACGCGACATACAGAAATCTTTGGAGCAGCCCTCCGTGCGTCAGAGTATCTTTATGAATGTCGATGCCCTTACGCATAACGACGTAGAGGTTGAGGTGCGTAACCTCATGCGCATCATCGTTGTCGATAACTCTATCACCGATCGTGAGCGCGAGGCCTTCATCGTCTATTGCCGCATGATGCGCGTTAAGAATATGTCGCAGTTGTGGCGTGAGCTCTCGAAGATGACCCTCGAGGAGTTGCGCGATAAGAGCATCTCCAGTCCCAAGGTTCACTTCCGCCGTCGTAGCTCGCGTATGTCACTCAGCGACTTCGAGATTATCTACGAGACCTTCACATTCTACAAGATACACAGTCCTATTCTCGATGGTGCATACCACATCCTACAGCGTGAGAAGACCCGCAACTTCACGCATATCATTCGTCAGAACAAGCGCATAAACCGCATCGCCTTCCGACTATTTATCCTATGCGCACTCGTTATAATCTACCCTCTTGTGGCGGTGCCTATATGTCACCAGTTTCTCTCGGATAGCAAGGTGGTATATGGTTCGGTTATCTCGGTCTGCATATTGATTATGATGCTCGCTATCGAGTGGCTTATCTTCATGCGTAGCAACGCCTCGAATGAGGAGGAGACTAAGGTTGTGCAGTGTGAGGGGATTGAGGCGTGTGAGTCCGTGCAGAAGCGTAAGGCAAGCAACTCTAGGTACCACACCTCACTCTACCTCTTTGTCGGTATCGCAATCTTGCTTGACGTATGTCTCGGCATCATCGAGCTCCCGCAGGTAGAGGTAAACTTATACGGTACCGCCATGAAGATACTCTCGGCGGTGCTTCTTGGTTGTATCTGCTTCTTCACAGGTAAGTTTTTCGAGAACTTCCGCGAGCAGCAGGTTGGCGACATAGAGAAGATGGGCGATATTGCTGAGCGCCTACATATCCTCGCTGAGAAGTCGCACGAGGAGTAGTGTTATTTATATATAATAGATATGGGTTGCTTCAAGGGCAACCCATACTTATTTTATAATAACCTCTTTATGCGCTTAAACCACTTGTATGGCATATACCTAAAGGGGATGTCTACGCGTGTTGATGAGGTTAGCACAGAGCGGCGGTGCGAGAAGGCGTAAAGCGAGTCTCGACCATGGTAGCGTCCCATGCCCGAGTTGCCTACACCACCAAATGGCATATGCTCGTTGGCGATGTGCATGATAACATCGTTGATACAAGCACCTCCCGATGATGTTAGTGCTATGACGCGCTCGGCACGCTCCTTCTCGGCAAATACATACAACGCCAAGGGCTTTTCTCTATCGTTTATAAACGCTATAGCCTCCTCTATGTCACCTATCTCTATAATGGGTAACACAGGACCAAATATCTCTTCGCGCATCACGGCGCTATCCTCCGATACATTGTCCAGGAGTGTAGGCTCTATGTAGCGGTCGAGGGTATCGACCCTGCCACCATGACGAATTGTGCCATCCGCAAGGTAGCCACTCACACGCTCAAAAGCCTTTGCCGATACCATGCGCACGTAGTGCTTGCTTTGTTGCACATCCTCGCCATGAAACTCAACTATCGCACGTTTGAAAGCCTCGATAAAGGCCTCCTTAACCTCGCGGTGAATAAGCAGATAGTCGGGGGCTATGCAGGTTTGACCAGCGTTGAGGGTCTTACCCCATGCTATGCGCTTAGCAGCGATAGCTATGTCGGCACTCTTGTCCACAACCACGGGACTTTTACCTCCCAGCTCCAGGACTACGGGTGTGAGGTTCTCTGCCGCAGCACGCATAACCACGCGACCGAGGTCGGGGGAACCCGTGAAGAAGATGATGTCGTAGCGCTCCTCGAGAAGCGCGCTATTAACCTCACGATGTCCCTGTACTACAGCCACATACTCCTCGCTGAAGCACTCCTTAATAAGCCTATCGAGTGCCTCTGCCACGTTGGGAACATAGGGCGAGGGCTTTAGTACGGCGGTGCAACCCGCCGCAATGGCGCCCACAAGTGGGATGAGGAGCAACTGCACGGGGTAGTTCCATGGTGCTATGATTAGCGCCACGCCCAGCGGCTCGGTTATGATAGCACTTTTTGCGGGCTTTAGCTTGAAGGGCGTATCCTTCTTCGATGGCGCAGCCCACCGTTTGAGGTGCTTTAGAAAGTTGTCAATCTCGCCAAGCACGATGCTTATCTCCGTAAGGTATGCCTCCTCGTAGCTCTTGTGTAGGTCACGATATAGTGCATCGGTGAGCTCTCGCTCATGCTTAAGAATTGCATCGCGAAGCTTGCGCAGCATTGCGAGACGAAACTCCACTGGGAGTGTCTCGTGACTACGGAAGTAGTTGCGCTGTGCTGCTATGATTTGAGGTATGCGGTTGACAATTTCGCTCATAAGATAAAGAAAGGGGACTCGCGCCCCCTTTAAGTTTTAGATGATGTTAAACGCAATCTCCATCATGTTCGTGAAGGATGTCTGACGCTCCTCTGCCGAGCATGCAGTGCCGTGTACCAACGAGTCAGAGATTGTGCAGATACAGAGTGCGCTCTTCCCTGCGCGTGCTGCGTTCATATAGAGTGCTGTAGCCTCCATCTCGACTGCCAATACACCCATCTTCTGCCACTGCTTCCAGCTCTCAGCATCGTCACCATAGAATACATCACTTGCCAAGACGTTACCCACCTTATAGTCTATGCCAAGCTCCTCGGCCTTAGTTGCCGCTGCACGCAAGAGTTCGAAGTCGGCGATGGGGGCAAATGTGCCAGGAAGGTTGAACTGTGCACCATAGTTAGAGTCGGTGCAAGAGCCCATTGCAAATACCACGTCACCGAGCTTGAGGTTGGGGTCGTAAGCACCTGCCGAGCCGCAGCGGATGATGCGCTTCACGTCGTAGAAGTTGAAGAGCTCGTATGTGTAGATGCCGATTGAGGGGATACCCATGCCGTGGCCCTGAACCGATACGCGCTTACCCTTGTAAGTGCCTGTGTAGCCGAGCATGCCACGCACGCTGTTATACTGCACGGGGTTCTCCAAGAAGGTCTCTGCCATGAACTTTGCACGCAAGGGGTCACCTGCCATGATTACTCTGTCGGCGATTTCGCCATACTGTGCTCCGATGTGAGGAGTAGGAACTTTTCCTGCCATAGTATTATCGAATTTATAGTTTTATGTTCTGGGTTATATCCTTACAAAGTTAATACTAATCTTGCGAAACTCAAAGCTTGAGTGTAAAAAAATCTCTATGAGTCCATATATCCCATTTTTTTTACTACCTTTGCAAAGATATAGATATACCACATATACAATGGCGAGACCAAAGAAAAATAGTGACACTACAGAGGTTAAGGAGACTAAGGAGAAGAAGTACGTCGAGACCCCTCTGATGAAGCAATACTACCAAATCAAGGCTATTCACCCCGATGCGATACTCCTATTCCGCGTTGGTGACTTCTACGAGACCTTCGGCGAAGATGCTATCAAGGCGAGTGGTATCTTGGGTATCACGCTTACGCGTCGCGCCAATGGTGCTGCGTCGTATGTCGAGTTGGCGGGTTTCCCATATCACGCCTTGGATAACTACATGCCCAAGCTCGTGAGAGCGGGCGAGCGTGTGGCGATTTGTGAGCAACTCGAGGATCCAAAGATGGTTAAGGGTCTCGTTAAGCGTGGCGTGGTGGAGATGGTGACCCCCGGTATCGTTATGGGTGAGAACTTGGTTGCTGGCAAGGAGAACACCTTCCTCGCCTCGGTCTACTTCTCAAAGACAACTACGGGCATAGCATTTTTGGATCTCTCTACAGGCGAGTTCTATGTCGCTGAGGGTGACGATACATACGTCGATAAACTCATCTCAAACCTTCAACCCCGTGAGATTGTCTTCCAGCGAGGCATGGAGGAGCGCTTCAACGATGCCTTTGGCACTAAGCACTACACCTATCGCCTCGACGAGTGGGTATTCTCCGAGAGCGTAAACCGCGATAAGCTCACCAAACAGCTCGGCGTTCAGTCACTCAAGGGCTTTGGCATCGAGGGCATGAGCGCAGGTATCTCTGCGGCGGGAGCTATCCTCTACTACTTGGAGTTCACGGAGCATAAGCAGACAGCACATATATCATCCATCTCGCGCATTGAGCGTGGCGACTCGGTGTGGATTGACCGCTTCACCATCCGCAACCTCGAACTTTTCAACTCGAATAGTGCGGTGGCACGATGCAGCTTTGTCGATACCATCGACCGCACGCTTACACCTATGGGCGGTCGACAGCTTAAGCGCTGGGTGGCGATGCCACTTATGGATACTAAGAAGATTGCACAGCGTCAGGATGTTGTCGAGCACTTTGTCAAGGAGGCCGACTTTGCATTCTCGATGCGTGAGCAGATAGCTCTTATTGGCGACCTCGAGCGCATGGCTTCGCGCATAGCTACGGAGCGCATCACTCCCCGCGAGCTTATACAGTTGAAGCACTCGTTGCGTGCCGTTGAGATGGTTAAGGCGATGATGGAGTCGACCGACTGCGAAGCATTGCTTGCCTTGGCAGAGCGTCTCGATACGTTGGAAGTGGTCGTAAAGCGTCTCGAAACAGATATATTCCCCGACCCTGAGACCAACCAGATACACAAGGGCGGCATCATCGCGTCGGGTGTATCGGCGGAGTTGGATGAGTTGCGCCGCATAGCGCTTCATGGCAAGGACTACCTACGCTCGTTGCAGGAGCGCGAGAGCGAACTTACGGGTATCCCCTCGCTCAAGGTGGCCTATAATAACGTCTTTGGTTACTATATCGAGGTGCGTAACACGCATAAGGATAAGGTGCCCGAGTCGTGGATACGCAAGCAGACACTTACCGACGCCGAGCGTTACATCACCGAGGAGTTGAAGGAGTATGAGCAGAAGATATTGGGTGCCGAGGAGCGTATCATACAGATAGAGACACAGATCTACGCACAGCTCGTTGCGTTTATCGCACAGTACATCGTGCCCTTGCAGCGCAATGCCCAGGCTATTGCCTACACCGACTGCCTACAGTCGTTGGCACGCATCGCTGCGGAGCGTCGCTATGTGCGCCCCGTGGTTGACGACTCGGATGTTATCGACATCACCGATGGCCGCCATCCCGTTATCGAGACCCTTATGGCTATCGGCGAAGAGTACGTTCCCAATAGCGTGAAGCTCGACACTACGGAGCAGCAGATTATCGTGATTACGGGTCCCAACATGTCGGGTAAGTCGGCATTGCTACGTCAGACGGCACTCATCGTGCTTATGGCGCAGATGGGTTCGTTCGTGCCAGCAAAGGCGGCACGTATAGGTGTTGTAGATAAGATATTTACGCGTGTGGGTGCTTCGGATAACCTCGCGGAGGGTGAGTCAACCTTTATGGTCGAGATGTTGGAGTCGGCAAGCATCCTAAATAACATATCACCCCGCTCACTCGTCCTTCTTGACGAGATTGGTCGTGGCACAAGCACCTACGATGGTATCTCTATCGCGTGGGCTATGGTGGAGTATCTCCACAACAATGGCCTCGGTGCTGCTAAGACGCTCTTCGCTACGCACTACCACGAGCTCAACGAGATTGAAAATATGCTGCCCCGCGTGAAGAACTACCACGTTACAGTTAAGGAGGTTGATAACAACATCGTCTTCTTGCGTAAGTTGGTGCGTGGTGGCACGGAGCACTCGTTCGGTATTCACGTAGCACGCATGGCGGGTATGCCTCGCTCTATCGTGTCGCGTGCCGAGGCGATACTCGGTAACCTCGAAAAGGTCTATGGCTCGGGTGAGATTGTGCCAAGTGGCGCTATCAAGGAGCGTGGCAAGAAGCGCGCTGTGGCGGCATCGGCAATCGAGACTAAGGATAACATTCAGCTCTCGATGTTCCAGCTCGACGACCCCGTTCTTGTTGCAATACGCGATCAGATTAAGGGCTTAGATATCAATTCGTTGACTCCCCTTGAGGCGTTGAATAAGCTCAACGAGATAAAGCGCATCACAGGTCTTTAATTTGTTGTGATAAGGCAAACATCTACTGCCGCTAACAAAAATAAATGCGAATAGGTAGTACACCATAGTACAACCTATCCGCATTTTTTTTACCGAGCGTTGTATCTGCAGTCTTCTGACAACAAATTAACCACTCAGCATAATGAAGAATTAAGGGTAGCTAAATTACTTTTAGCCACCCCTTTTATTAATTTTTATTGAGTACTATCTTCTCAATCTCCTCAATCTGTGCCTTGAAAGCCTTGTCGGTATCCATCATGTCCGCCACTGCCTTGCATGAGTGGAGCACCGTAGCGTGGTTACGACCGCCGATTGATGAGCCGATAACCGTGAGCGGAGCCTTGGTGTGCTGCTTTGCGAGGAACATTGCCACCTGGCGTGCCTGCGCTACATCGCGTGTACGCTTTGTTGAGTTAAAGGTGTCGAGCTCGATGTCGTAGTACTCGCAGACAACCTTCACGATGTGGTCGATGGTAATCTCGCGCTGTGTGAGCTTGACGTATACCTTCAAGATATCCTTAGCGAGCGAGATTGTGATCTTGCGACCGAGGAACGAAGCGTTAGCAATTAGCGATGACAGCGCACCCTCAATCTCACGCACGTTAGCCGATATGTTCTCCGCGAGGTATGTCACCACATCCTCAGGGATGTTTGTGCCGAGGCGCTGCGCCTTAGCACGGATAATCTTAACCTTTGTCTCGTAGTCGGGAACGTTCAACTGTGCTGAGAGACCCCACTTGAAACGTGTGAGTAGTCGCTGCTCAATATCCTTGAGCTCCACGGGTGGCTTATCCGAAGTAAGGATGAGTTGCTTGCCTGCAAGCTGAAGGTGGTTGAAGATATTGAAGAATACGTTCTGTGTACCTGTCTTACCCGTAAGCTCCTGGATGTCGTCGATAATCAAGACATCGACCATCTGGTAGAAGTGGATGAAGTCTGTGATCTCGCCATTTTTGTAGGCTGTCTGGAACTGCGCCTGGAACTTGTTCATTGAGACGTACAACACCTGCAACTCGGGGTGACGCTGACGCACCTCATGACCGATAGCCTGGGCGATGTGTGTCTTACCCAAACCTGAGTCACCATATATATATAATGGGTTGAATGCAGTGCTACCGGGAGATACTGCCACGGCCATACCCGCAGAGCGTGCCAAGCGGTTGCACTCACCCTCGATATGGTTGTCGAAAGTGTAGTTTAAGTTGAGCTGTGGGTCAATTACTATGCGTCGGAGACCTGGTAATGCAAAAGGATTTTTTATCTTTGCAGTGTCAATGGGGCGCGCAAACTCGGGAACTGCCGTTGCGGTAGTCTCCACCTGTTGTGGGCGCACCTCACGAGGTACGGCGTAATGAAGCTGAGTATCAGCGCCATATAGCTCCATGATGATGGGCTTGAGGCGTGAGAGGAAGAGTTTCTCGATGTTTACAACGAAGCTCTCGTTGGGTACACGCAAGCGGAGGTTTGAGCCATCAAACCCGATAGGACGGATGGGCTTAAACCACTTAACATACTCCTCCTCGGTGATTGTGAGTTGGAGTCTGTCAAGACAGTCTTGCCACACTTTAGTGTATGTGTCCGTATGCGTCATCACGTTCTTTTCCTCTTATCTTTATGGGGCGATAACTCCCCTGAAACAGTTCAAATGCTCTGCTTCAATTAGTTACGTTTTTATCTTTTGGTTTGCTAAAACCGGCCTCGATTTGTCGGGGACAATTAAACCGTTTTCGACACTGCAAAGATGTGGATAATTTTATTAAAATAAACTCGAAAAAGAGTTGCAAAATTCGATTTTTTTAGTAAGGCATCCAGGGTGTAATTTTTGCAAGAAAATTTAATGCGCTGATATAGTAGAGTTTCAATAATTTTTTGTATATTTGCATATCGGATTTTTTGCTCGACAAACAATAATCTATAAATATAACTAATAGCACTATGACAAACGATTTGGATAAGTTGGTAGCGTCGAAAGCACAGGCGTGGCTCGACGGTAACTACGACGAGGCAACTAAGCAGGAGGTTCGCTTCTTGATGGAGAACAATCATAATGAGCTTGTTGAGAGCTTCTACAAGGATCTCGAGTTTGGTACTGGTGGCTTGCGTGGTATCATGGGTGTAGGTACTAACCGCATGAACATCTACACTGTAGGTGCTGCTACTCAGGGACTTGCAAACTATCTTAAGCTCAACTTCGCAGGCGAGGAGATCAAGGTTGCTATCTCTCACGACAGCCGTAACAACTCACGTATGTTCGCTGAGCGTGTGGCAGACATCTTCGCATCTAACGGTTTCATCGTATATCTCTTTGATGCACTCCGTCCTACTCCCGAGCTATCGTTCGCAATCCGCGAGCTCGGTTGCCAGTCGGGTGTTATGGTTACAGCATCTCACAACCCTAAGGAGTACAACGGCTATAAGGCATACTGGAACGATGGTTCACAGGTTACATCGCCCCACGATGTAAACATCATCGCAGAGGTACAGAAGGTGACTGATGTAAATCAGGTTCTCACTGGTAAAAATGCCGAGAATATCCACATCCTCGGTGATGAGTTCGACCAGAAGTATTTGGCTGCCATCAAGGCTCTCTCACTCTCACCCGAGTCAGTGGCTAAGTACAACGATATGAAGATTGTCTATACACCTTTGCATGGCGCAGGTGTGAAGCTCGTTCCACAGTCATTGCGCAACTACGGCTTCAATAATATTATATGTGTAGAGGAGCAGATGGTGCTCGACGGTAACTTCCCAACCGTAGCATCGCCCAACCCCGAGGAGCGTAAGACTATGGCTATGGCTATTGAGCGCGCAGAGAAGGAGGGTGCAGACTTCGCAATGGCTACAGATCCCGATGCTGACCGTCTCGGTGTAGCACTCCGCACAGGTAAGGGTGACTACGTATTGTTGAATGGTAACCAGACCCTCGTACTCCTTATGTGCTACCAGCTCACACGTTGGGCAGAGCTCGGCAAGATTACCGGTAAGGAGTTCGTCGTTAAGACTATCGTGACATCTATGATGCCTGATGCAGTAGCTGAGCACTTCGGCGTTAAGTGCTACAACTGTCTCACAGGCTTCAAGTATATCGCAAAGATCATCCGCGAGCAGGAGGGTTTGACTAAGTATATCGGCGGTGGTGAGGAGTCATTCGGTTACTTGCCTGGCGACTTCGTACGCGACAAGGATGGCGTTGCAGCTATCACCCTCGTAGCTGAGGCTGCAGCATGGGCACGCGACACTATGGGCATCACACTCTATGAGTGGTTGCAGCAGCTCTATGTTAAGTATGGTTTCTTCCGCGAGGGCTTGGTGAACGTGGTACGCAAGGGTAAGGATGGCGCTGCAGAGATTCAGCAGATGATGGTTGACTACCGCCAGACACCTCCTACAGCAATCCTCGGCTCACCCGTTGTTAAGATTCTCGACTATAAGACACTCGAGGAGCTTGATGTACGTACAGGTGAGAAGAGACCTATCGAGGGCATCGACGAGAAGAGTAACGTATTGCAGTGGATTACTGAGGATGGCACAAAGGTATCGGTACGTCCTTCAGGTACAGAACCTAAGATTAAGTTCTACTTCGGTGTGAAGGCTAAGTTGGAGTCTGTTGATAAGTTCGACGAGACTTTGGCAGCGCTCGACAAGAAGCTCGAGGATATTGCAAAGGAGCTTAACCTCTAATAGGGTAGCTCGACAAAAAGAGAACGGGGTTGCACACGTGCAGCCCCGTTTTGTTTTTACTCTGTGAATACCGCATCTACGGCGATGTCATGTGGGTCGGTAGGGAGTGTGGCGAATATCTGGCAACCAAAGGCCACACCATACTTCACTGCATGGAAGTCTGGTAGTGCCATATATTTGTCGTAAAAGCCACCGCCACGACCCATGCGGTCGCCATTGGGAGTAAAGGCGCGCGCAGGAACTATCATAAGGTCGATTATCTCGGCCTCTACCTCCTTGTCGCCTGTGGGTTCGATAATGCCAAAGGCTCCTACGGTCATCTTGTCGGGGTGGTAGTCGTAGTAGCGCATGATGTCGCCCTCGACGCGTGGCACAACAACACGCTTACCCAAACCACGCCAGCGCTCCAGCGTCTCGGTGGTGGGCACCTCGTCCCACATCGCCACAAACAATGCCACGCACTCGGCCTTAGCAAAGGCTTCGGTAGCCTCCACTTTAGCAAAAATCGCAGCAGCACTACTCTGTTTTTCCTCCTCCGCGAGTAGTTTTATGCGGCGACGCACTTCGGCTCTTATACTCTTCTTATCCTCCATAATTGCGATATAATTAGCTTGTTACCTATATTTATAAACTAATATTGGTTGAAATGTACCATTTTTAACGTGTAAAAAGTGCATTTTGGTATTGCTATTATGCAAACATTTCTTATCTTTGCAAAAGCATTTGCCGTGTTTATACTGCGGTGGGTGCTATTGTGTAGCACAGTAAACGACAAAACTATTTACAAATATAATTAATTTTTTTACACTATGAGTTGTTTTCTAACTAAATCATCAGTGGGAAAGAAGGTCGTAATGAGCCTTACTGGCTTTGGCCTCGTATTCTTTATTCTTTTCCACATGTCAATGAACCTCACAATGTTGTTCAGCCCCGAGGGTTACAACATGATCTGTAAGTTCCTTGGCGCTAACTGGTATGCTCTCGTTGCTACAGTAGGTTTGGCAGCGTTGGTGCTTATCCACTTCGTGTACGCATTCATCCTTAACCTCGACAACTATCGTGCTCGTGGTAAGCAGCGCTACGCTGTAACTGTTAAGGAGAAGGGCGTAAGCTGGGCTTCTAAGAACATGCTCGTTTTGGGTATCATCGTAGTTCTTGGTCTTGGCCTCCACCTTGTTCACTTCTGGTCAAACATGCAGTTCCAGGAGCTTATGGATAAGGAGAATGTAATACTTGGTGGTGCAGAGGTTTCAGTACACGACGGTGCTGCAATCATGATGTACACATTCTCACAGTGGTGGGTTGTAGCTATCTACATCGTATGGTTCGTAGCTTTGTGGTTCCACCTCACACACGGTGTATGGTCTATGTTCCAGAGTATTGGTGCTGCAAATGACACATGGTATCCTCGCTTGAAGTTCGCTTCTAACGTTATTTCTACTCTTATCCTTTTGGGCTTTGCAACTGTTGCGGTATTCTGCTATGTTAAGGGTCAGAAGCTTGAGACTGAGGAGAAACTTCCTATCGAGCCAGTTGCTATCAATGCAGAATCTACTGAGACTGAGACAGATGAGTCTGATAATGTAGTTGACTACGTTGCTGAGGATGGTGCTGAGGATTCTACTCAGGATGAGAACTAATCTACAATGGTCGAAAACAATAAAAACACAAATATATTATGGCTTATAAATTAGATGCTAAGACTCCAGCAGGTGAGTTGGCCCAGAAGTGGAGCAACCATAAGGCAGCTATCAAGGTTGTCAGCCCTGCTAATAAGCGTAAGTTGGACATCATCGTTGTAGGTACCGGTCTTGGTGGCGCTTCTGCAGCTGCTTCACTCGGTGAGCTTGGCTACAACGTAAAGATTTTCTGCATCTCTGATTCACCACGTCGTGCACACTCTATCGCTGCACAGGGTGGTATCAACGCTGCTAAGAACTATCAGAACGACAACGACTCTATCTATCGTCTCTTCTACGATACAATCAAGGGTGGTGACTATCGTGCTCGTGAGGCTAACGTATATCGTCTTGCTGAGGTATCTAACCTCATTATTGACCAGTGTGTAGCTCAGGGTGTACCTTTCGCACGTGAGTACGGCGGCTTGTTGGCTAACCGTTCATTCGGTGGTGCTCAGGTATCTCGTACATTCTATGCTCGTGGTCAGACCGGTCAGCAGCTCCTCTTGGGTGCATACGCTGCATTGAACAAGGAGATCGCTGCAGGTTCAGTGAAGTCATATCCTCGTCACGAGATGTTGGATGTTGTTATTGAGAACGGTGAGGCTTGCGGTATCATCGCACGTAACCTCGTAACTGGTGAGATTGAGCGTCACGGTGCTCACGCTGTTGTTATTGCAACTGGTGGCTACGGTAACGTATTCTTCCTCTCAACTAACGCTATGGCTTCTAACGGTTCAGCTGCATTCCAGTGCTACCGTAAGGGTGCTGGTTTCGCTAACCCCTGCTTCACACAGATTCACCCCACATGTATCCCCGTACACGGTACTCAGCAGTCTAAGTTGACTTTGATGTCTGAGTCATTGCGTAACGATGGTCGTATCTGGGTTCCCAAGAAGATGGAGGACGTAGAGGCTATCCGTAAGGGTACTAAGAAACCTTCAGATATCGCTGAGGCAGATCGTGACTACTACTTGGAGCGTCGTTACCCTGCGTTCGGTAACCTCGTACCTCGTGACGTAGCATCACGCGCAGCTAAGGAGCGTTGCGACGCTGGCTTTGGTGTTAACGAGACAGGTTTGGCAGTATTCCTCGACTTCAAGACAGCTATCGAGCGCTTGGGTAAGGAGACTATCAAGCAGCGTTATGGTAACCTCTTCGATATGTATGAGGAGATCACTGACGTTAACCCCTACGAGCAGCCTATGCAGATCTTCCCCGCTGTACACTACACAATGGGTGGTATCTGGGTTGACTACAACCTCATGACAACTATCCCTGGTTTGTACGCTATCGGTGAGGCAAACTTCTCAGACCACGGTGCTAACCGTCTTGGTGCTTCGGCTCTTATGCAGGGTCTTGCTGACGGTTACTTCGTATTGCCCTACACTATCGGTGACTACCTCTCAAAGAAGATTCAGGCTCCTAAGGTTAAGACCGACACAGCAGCCTTCGATGAGGCAGAGAAGGGCGTTCGCGCACGTATCGAGCGTTTGTTCGCAATCAAGGGTAACCAGTCTGTAGACGATATCCACAAGCGTTTGGGTCTCATCATGTGGGACAACGTGGGTATGGCACGTACAAAGGAGTCTTTGGAGAAGGCTATCGTAGAGATTCAGAAGTTGCGCAAGGAGTTCTACGCAGACCTCAAGCTCGTTGGTACTAACGAGTCATTCAACGTAGAGCTCGAGAAGGCACTCCGTTTGGAGGACTTCTTGGAGTTGGGTGAGCTTATGGCACGTGACGCTTTGAACCGTGAGGAGTCTTGCGGTGGTCACTTCCGCTCTGAGCACCAGACTGAGGATGGCGAGGCTTTGCGTCACGACGACAAGTTCGCATACGCAGCAGTTTGGGAGTACAAGGGTATGGACAACGTTCCCGAGATGACTATCGAGCAGCTCGACTACGAGTTCGTACACCGTGCACAGCGTAACTACAAAGACTAATTTGACGTTGAACTTTAATAAGAGGATTAAACTATGAATTTTACATTAAAGATATGGCGTCAAAAGGACGCTAAGAGTCAGGGTGCGTTCGAGACTTACAAGGTTGAGAACATCTCTTCGGACACATCGTTCCTCGAGATGATGGACATCCTTAACAATGACCTTATCCACGCAGGTAAGGAGCCCGTAGCATTTGACCACGACTGCCGCGAGGGTATCTGCGGTATGTGTTCTATGCACATCAACGGCCACGCACACGGTCCATCACAGGCTGTAACAACTTGCCAGATGTACATGCGTAAGTTCGAGGATGGTTCTACCATCACTATCGAGCCATGGCGTTCTGCAGCATTCCCCGTAATCCGTGACCTCGTTGTAGACCGTGGTGCTTACGATAAGATTTTGCAGGCTGGTGGTTTCATCTCAGTGCGTACTAACTCTGTACCAGATGGTAACGCTATTCCTATTCCTAAGGCAGATGCAGATGAGTCTATGGACGCTGCAGCTTGCGTAGGTTGTGGTGCTTGTGCTGCAACATGTAAGAACGGTTCTGCTATGTTGTTCGTAGCGGCTCGCGTATCTTCACTCGCAAAGCTTCCTCAGGGTAAGGTAGAGGGTGCACGTCGTGCTAAGGCGATGGTTGCAAAGATGGACGAGCTCGGCTTCGGTAACTGTACAAACACTGGTGCATGCCAGGCACAGTGTCCTAAGTCAATCTCTATCGCACACATCGCTCGCCTCAACCGTGAGTTCTTGGCAGCGAAGCTCAAGGACTAACGCTTTGTCGTGATAAGGCAGACATCTACTGCCGCTAACTAAAAATGCCGTCAATGGGATGTACGCCAAGTACTACCCATCGACGGCATTTTTGTTGAGCGTTGTATCTGCAACCTTCTGACGACAAATCGAATTTCTTGTGATAGTGTCGCGTTAGCGGCACTTCTCTAAAAGTAACCCACCCAGGGCTGTACGTTAAAGTACTATCCCTGGGTGGGTTCTTTTGTGAAGCACCACTACCACGC
>JAEZPN010000065.1 GCA_023413645.1 Bacteroidota bacterium | reverse complement strand
GGGCGTAGGCGTGCGGGGAACGATGGCCATATGTCGGCAAGAGGCCCCTGGTGCTTGAAGATGCCAGCAACCACGTCGGCAAAGAGTATGGCCACACCTACGGCAACCACAAAGGCGAGGATGCCACGCCACGAGTGACGGCGCCATACCAAATATAATATAAGTATATATAGGGGAATCCAGAGTGCCATGCCCGATATCTTTGTCATTGCGACATCGAGCCATGCTGGGCCGTCGAAGTTTAACACCTCAAATAGTCCCCAATCCCAAGTTACGTTATTCATAGTCTGTAAAATGTTAATAGTCAGCATACATGGGTAGTCCCGCAGCCATGCCTGTCTCGGCTACGAGCATCGCGCTACACTGCATCACAACCCATATTACGGTCACTATAAGCAGCCACTGACCCATAAATCCCGAGCGAGTTACCATGCGCTCGATAGTGCCGTTTAGGCGCTTGGGGAGGTAGTGTATGATGTATCCCACACACATTATCGCTATCGCCACGCCCGAAGCCTCGATTGCGGGTAGGATGTCTGCGATGTGGAAGTTCGTAGTTATGCGGCGCATCATGTCGTTAAAGATGGCGAGGTCCTCACCAAATTGGGGTCCCTGCTGTGCCGATGCGAAGAGCAACCATCCAAAGGCGACTATATGTAGGGTGATTAGCGTAGCGCCGAAGCGTACTATGGGGTGCATCTCTGCTCCCGTCTTCTTTGCCCAAGGCACAATCTTTAGCCACACCTTGTGTAGTGCAAGCGCCAAACCGTGGAGTATGCCCCACGCCATGTAGCAGATGCCTACGCCATGCCACAATCCGCCGAGTACCATTGTGAGGAAGAGGTTTATGTATGTGCGGAACGAGCCGCGGCGGTTGCCTCCGAGGGCTATGTAGAGGTAATCCTTGAGCCATGTGGAGAGCGATATATGCCATCGTCGCCAGAACTCGGTTATCGTAGCCGACTTGTAGGGTGCATCGAAGTTGTCGGGTAGGCGGAAGCCCATCATGAGTGCTACGCCCACGGCGATGTCGGAGTAACCCGAGAAGTCGCAGTATATCTGCATCGTAAAGCCATATACGGCAAGCAGTGCCACCACGCCACTATCGCCCAGCTCACCCTTGAATGCGGGGCCTACAAATAGCGCACCGAGTGATGAGGCTATAACGGCATACTTCAATAAACCACCTGCTATGAGCGTCACGGCACGTCCGAAGTCATCGCGCGATACGTTCGCCTCACGTGCCTCAATCTGTGGTATGAAATCCTTAGCCTTGACAAGTGGTCCGAGGAACATTTTGGGGAAGAAGGAGAGCAAAAAGAGGTAGTCCACAAAGCGGCGCAAGGGCTTTATTGTGCCACGCGAGATGTCGACAACATAGGCTATGGACTGGAATACGAAGAAGGATACACCCGCGGGAACTGCCACGCCCTCGAAGTTGAGCACACCATTGGGGTAGATGTTCTCCAGCATGCCGGCGAAGAATCCCGAAGCCTTGAAGTAGACGAGAATGGCGACGTTTATAACTACGCTTAGTGCAACCCAGCCACGTGTGCTTTCACCCTTTTCAATGCGACGTGCCACACACTTGCCGATTATAAAGTCGCTAAGTGCTACGCCACACAGCAGCAGGAGATATAGTCCCGATAGTTTGTAGTAGAAGTATAGCGAAAATAGCACCACATACCACGTGCGTAGGTTTGGGCGGCGCTTGATGATGATGTATCCCAGCGCAAAGACAAAAAATGCGAAAAGGAAGAATCCCGTAGCGAGTGTTATGGGTGCTGCGGGGTCGTACTCCAGGAGCGATACCACACGCTGCCAGAGGGAGCTGTCGAACTTCAGAAACTCCATAGTTACTCCTCGCTATTTGTGTTGCATGCCTCGTTGCTCCAACCTATAGAGTCTATAATTGGGCCTACAGCGTTAATCTGGTTGTTGAGCCTCTCCTCGGCCTCCAGTGCCCTCTGTCGCTCGAGTTCTGCCTGACGCTCTGCCTCGATGCGAGCAACCTCCTCCTGCTCATAGAGTAGGGTATATACGCGCTGGCATATAGCCTCGGTAAGGGCATTTGCTATGCGCTTGCCACCGGCATAGTTGATATGGGTATAGTCCTTCGCAGCCCAGCCGTTAGATACGAAGGCGGGCATGCCTCCGAGGTTCTGCATCACGCGTGCCGTCTCCCAGAATACCACGTTGCAGCTATCTGCCGCAGCACGCTGATACTTTGTGAGGGCATCTACTGAACCGATAGGCTCGTAGGCATTTGTCTCGGCGTTCTTAACCCAGCGGTCGCTAACACCCACAACCAAGATTGCAGCATTGGGGAAGCAGCGCTCGGCATAGGCAATCATATCGCGCACCTGGTCGCTGTACTTGGTATATTTACGCTGTCCCTGCTGCATGATGTTGAGTCCATACTGCAATACCACGAGGTCGTAACCCACGAACTCATCTATCTGGCGGTTTACCGTGGCACTTGTGCCAAAGATGGCGTGGCCATTGTTGCTGCGCACCGAGAAGTTGTCGACCGTAACGCCACCGTTACCCTCCAACGATGCACCGTAGCACATTACGCTACCCTCAACCACGCGCATACGTATATCATCGACGGCACCTTCTACGAAGATTTCGCGAACACGCTCATCGCCCGCAATCATAAACTCGTTGCGTAGCGTATCACCGAGCACTACCTCTACGCGGCTGGTGTCGCGACTGATAAGGAGTATGCGTGCCTGGGTACACGAGTCGAGCGAGGCGTGTGAATTTGTCGACTGCCAGCGTGTTGTAGCACCTGCGCCACCCTCTGCCAAGTAGCCAGAGATGAATAGGCGCTCACGCACAGCCTCGGGAGCCTCCTTCGACTTCATTACACTGTACGTCTTCCAGTTTGTTGATGTGCGCTTGATGCTCTTACGCACGGTTGCGAAGGGTATATCTGCAGGTATGAAGCCGGCACCACGGCCACCGAAGCGGCTCTGTAGCTCCTCGCGTAGGTCGCATGTCACGATGTCGCCCTCGACGAATGAGTCACCCATGAATGCTATGCGTACATCCTGACCCATGGCGAGCTTTTCGATAAATTGGTCGAAGCGTGTTACGGCAAGGGTGTCGAAGTCCTCGAAGTCCACGATGTTGCTGCCCGCAGGGCGGATATCCTCACTGCGCAGATTGGCTCTATTGCAGCGTGGGGCGCTTGACACAACCCACTCATAGCGCACGGGAATAGGTTCGGGCAGAGTATCTATGACCTCTGCTGCTTCGAGCTGCATATCCAATAGTTCGAAGTCGGCGATGTGACTATTTGCCGCCTCCTCTATGCTCTCATCTGTGCGCAACTCCGAGAGTATGTCTATGCGCTCGAGGTCCATGCCGAAGATTTTGAACGAGGGCACAAAACCGAGGCCTACCAAGCCGAGAATTACGACAAGGGTGAAACCTGCGATGCGTATATTTGCGTTAGAGTTTTTCATTGTGTGATACTACTTTGTGATCTCAATCTGCTCGCGGTTCTCGAATGTCTCCTCCACAGCGTTGTCGGTGGGAACCGAGATGAGGTAGTAGATGTATGCTACGTAGCATAGTAGGAATATAACACCCTCGAAGCGTGTCATCTTATCGCGACCGATAACGAGTGCAGAAATCATAACAAGTGTTGCTGCTGCTGCCACAACGTAGATGTCAATCATCGTAACGTCGCCCATTGAGAGTGGTTTGATGGCACCGCAGAGACCGAGGATAAGCAGGATGTTTGCGATGTTCGAGCCGAGAACGTTACCCAGTGCCAACGATGCGCGACCCTTGAATATCGCCACGAGGCTCGATGCCAACTCGGGGAGCGATGTGCCGCCTGCTACGAGTGTGATGGCGATTGTTGACTCAGGTACACCCCACGCATTGGCGATAGCCGAGGCGCTATCCACGAAGAGGTCGCCACCCCAGATAAGACCACCAAGACCCAACAAAATCCACACGGGGATACGCCATACGGGCATGGGCTTTGCGCTCTGCTCGGGCTCGGCGGGTGTGGGGTTCTTAAGGAGTGTTTTCTTCTCAGCGCGTATCATCAACACAATCATCACAATGTAGCCCACGAGCAGAATTATACCCTCGATGCGCGAAATATCCTCATTTATAAGCGTTGCCACGAGGAGTGCCAAAGTTGCTACTATGCAGATGGGTATGTCGCGGCGGATGTTGGTCTTGGTGAAGAGTATGGGCGAGAATATCGCACATATGCCGAGGATAGCCAGAGTATTGAAGCAGTTGGAGCCCACGACATTACCGATAGCCATTGCGCTCTCGTCTTTGAGTGCCGAGATAAAACTTACCGTAAGCTCGGGCATAGAGGTACCCACAGCCACGATTGTTAGACCCACGATAAACTCGGGCACATGAAAGCGTGCTGCCAATGCCACAGAACCGTCGGTGAGCAACATCGCACCGCCGATGATTAGAGCCAAAGCTCCTATAAGAATCAAATACTCCATATTTGCGTTAATAAATAATTGGCAAAGGTATAAAAAAAATCGAAATAGATACCTATGTAAATGAAAAAGTGTGGGCAGATTTTACTCCACCCACACCAGGTTGTCAATTAAATGCTTAAGTGCTACTATCGCATCGTTGTGCGAAGAGACTTTGCTGCGGGCACTGTGCTCTGCACCTTGAGCTGCTTAGCTGAACTCTGTGCACCGAATATTTTCTCGATAAGCTCCTCCAATGGGCGCTTTGTCGAAGCATTGTAATTGTACATGAATGGCTCTGACATCCACATCTCTGTAAAGTTGCCGCGGTAGTCCATAGCTACGGCGCACATAACGTAGAGTGTGTCGTTCTGGCCAGTGAGGATCTGAGTGGGTGCGCAAGGATATGCGATGAGGTCCTCGAATACTTCCTGCTCGCCATATACTGCAATCTCCTGTGCCTTGTAGATGCAGTAGAAGAGGTCCTGAGTGGGCTTCTCGGTGATGATCTCTGACCACATAGCGTACCAACCCATAGTCTCGAACATGCCGTAGCTGTAGAAGTAGTCGGGGTCGTATGCCTCGAGCTCCATAAGACTGTATGGTCCGTTGAAGTCTACGCGCACAACGCTATTCTCGCACTCGCTCTCAGCGTCGGTTTTGAAGTCGAGGCGGAAGAGTTCTGTTGTTACAACGTCGCCGTAGTAGCCATAAGCGAGGATAGAGTACTCTGTCTCAGGCTTGAATGAGTTGATGTGGCTGAAGATCTCGCCCTGGTAGCTCTCCATGTTGAATGACTTGTTGCACCATGCGATAATATCCTCGTCGCTCTTGTCGGGCACCTCGTTCTTTGGTACGATAGCCACGGTGTATGGGTCGTTGGTCGAAGGTGTGATGATGATATCTGCCACGCGCACATACTTATTCTCAACTCTGATGTCGAGCTTCATTGTCGAAGCACTCACCTCCTCGGTTGTGAAGTTGAAGATCTGAGGTGTTGATGCCACCTGAGGTAGTCCGTCAATCATCTCTACGGCGTAGATTACCATAGCGTAGTTTGTGTTGCCCTTCAAGAGCTCGCTATACTCCTCATAGCCCTGCAAGCACATGAACTCAAGGAGAGTATCTACTGAGTAACCCGATGCAAGAAGTTGTGCTATCATGTCGAGCCATACGTTTGTGATGGTCTTAGTGTAGAAGTCGTCTGCGGGTGTGTCGCGATACATATAGTCGCCCTCCTCGTACACTGTGAGGTAGTACTTACCCTCCCAGTTCACGGGGTTGATTTTGTATGAAGCATTGGGGCCGTCAACAGCGATGTCTACGTCGAATGTGACATCGTTAAGTTCCTTACCATCAAGTGTTACCATCTTGTAAGATATGGGCGAAGCCATCCAGTAGTCGTTGTTTGCCTCGTTGAACTCGATAGCATATACGTAGAGCACATACTCCTTGTTAGGCATCATGCCTGTCCACTCGATAGACTGCTCGCCCTCGTATGCGATGTAGTTTGCCAAGAAGAACTCGTAGAGGTAGGGCGCATCATACTGCTCGGCAAAGGCCATGTAGTAATTATAGTCGTCCTGGAAGAGCTCCTCGGCTGTTGTGATTTGCATTCCGAGGAAGTAGTCCACCTCAGCCATGTAGGCGATGTATGCGTAGTCGTTGTTCGAGGGCTTGATGAGCGTGCTACAAGATGTAGAAGTGCTTGATGTCACCTCCATCTCGAATGTGATAGCGTCGAACTGTGCCTGCTTAACGGTGATGTACGAAGCTGTTGCATTGGGGTACATCACGCGAATCTTTGTCTCGCGAGCACTTGCCTCGCCGTTGCGCTCAACGTCGAATGTTAGAGTGCCGAAGTTGGCCTTGATGTTTGAAATCCAATCTGCAGATGTCTCAGCAACGATGTCGATACCCTCGATGCCGTTGTTGATGGTGTAGTTGAGTGTCACCTCACTTGCCTCGTAGGTAAGCTCCACCTCCGCTTTCTCAAATGTCACGGATGTAGTAGTGTCCACATTGTCTGTTGGGTGGTTGTTCTCTGTACACGAGGTAAACGCAATGGCGCTTACTGTAGTGGCGAGAATGGCCAAAAGTCTAAAAATTCTCATAGTCACGATTATGGTTCTTAGTTTTAAGTTATTTTCTTCAAGCAAAGATATTGCATTTATTCTCACTATGCAACAAATGTCAATATATTTTTTCCATTTTTTTATAGTGAGAGACCTTTTCTTTTGCAAAAAATTATTATATTTGCCACTTGAAGAGGTGTTTTTTATTAAAAAACTTAAATAAATGGACACTTCGAGAGGCAAATTTGGTGTACTGAAAAAAGAGAGAAAAACGATAAATACAAGCAATACAAATTTAAACTAACTAATTCTATGAGAACACTTAAGAATTTCTTGATGATGGGTCTTATGCCTATCATGGCTCTTGCTCTCGTTGTTGGTTGTACTGATCCTGGTACAGACGGACCTAACAAGCCATCTATCACAAAGGACTCAGAAATCAAGTTGGGTAAGACTTCTATTTCTGCAAGCCTTGCAGGTGGTACTTACCTCATTGAGTACACTATCGAGAACCCTCACCAGGGCGAGAAGATCTCTGCTGAGGCTGCTGAGTCTTGGGTTAAGGACTTCAACTATGGTATCACAGGTGCTCTTAGCTTCACTGTAGAGCCTAACAACACTGCTGCAGAGCGTGAGTGCTTGGTAACTGTTAAGTACCGCTACGCTGAGGATGCTGTCTTCACTGTAAAGCAGGGTGCTGCTGTTAAGGCTGGCTTTACTCTCGAGAACGTTACAGCTACCTACTTCGACTACACTGTAGACATTATTCCCGAGAACAAGACTTTGCCTTATATCGTGATGTCTGCAACTCCCGAGTATATCGTTGCTTCAGGCTTCGAGACTGGCGAGGACTACTACGAGGATGACCTTGCATACTTCGGTTGGTTGGGTCAGTTCTACGGTTTGTCAGCTGCACAGGTTATGCAGGAGCGTGCTAAGGTTGGTGACCAGCGCGGTGTTACCGTATCTGGCGCTACTGCTGGTGTGCCTTACAGATTCTACTGCTACTACTTCGACTATGAGTCAGGTGCATTGCTTTCTGACGTTCACATCTTCGTTGTTGAGACTCCACGTCCCGAGAAGATCGATTTGGAGTTCACTATGGAGACTGAGGTCGTTGACGGTTGCTTGGTTAAGGCAAACGTTGTTCCCGTTGGTGACTTCCAGGGTAACTACTACTTCGATGTATTGAACGAGGAGCTTATCAACTCATACTTGGAGGATGAGCTTATGGGTTCATTCCTCACAACTCCCGGACGCGTTGTTGAGTACTGGTGGTCAAATGCTGTACAGAGCATGATGCAGGATATGTCTGCTGACCAGATCATCGCTAACTACACTTGCCAGGGTACTAACCCTGATGGCTCACCCAAGAGCTACTTCGAGTTCGAGCTTTTGGCTAACTCTACATACTACCTCTTCGCTTACGCAATGGAGGAGAACGCATTCTGCTGCTCAGAGCCTCAGCTCGTTAAGATCACTACTGGTGATGTTGCAATGTCTAACAACGTGATTACTCCTTCTGTAAGCGAGCTTACATCACGTACTGCAAAGTTCACTTTCACTACTACTAACGACGACTACTATGTAGCAGGTTGGGAGAAGGCATCTGATTGGGCTACTTACGGTAGCAACGATGCAGAGCGTCAGCAGTATCTCCTCACTAATACTTCTTATGAGCTTCTCCACGGTAACGCTACAACAACTGTTATCAACCTCGAGATGGAGACTGAGTATGTTCTCTACGCATTCGGTTCACGCGGTGGTGTAGCAACTACTTCACAGATCTTCACTCAGACATTCAAGACTAAGGGTATGAATGGTGATGTATCTATCGAGCTTGTTGACAACGGCTACTACGATTCTGCAGACTTCGCTGATCACGCTGGTTACGAGTACCTCTCTAACTACACTGGTTACTGCATCTTCCCCATCGAGGTAGCATTCAGCGATGACAACCACGGCGCATACTTCTTCGATACATACAACTGGACAGGTCGCTACGAGAGCGAGTACTACAACGACCAGCAGTATATCGACGGTCTTGTATGGTCAATCAACGAGTATGGTTCAGCTACAGCAACTCACACTTACACATTCCTTGAGTTTGGTGGTAAGTACGAGTTCGTAGCTCTCGTATTCGATGCTGATGGTCAGATGTCTAAGCTCTTCCGCAAGTGGATCGAGCCTACATACGATGGTTGTGGTGATGCTCAGAACTACGTTAACTGGTGGAATGCTTACCAGGAGAGCCAGAACCAGGGCCCAGAGCTCCAGAGCATCGTTTACAACGAGGTTGCTGCAGATAAGCTCTTCAGCAAGAAGAGCGAGAAGGCTCCACGCGTATCTGAGTTGACATTCTCAAATGAGCGTGAGGTAATGGCTAATGATGAGATTCTCGTTCGCCGATAATCTTTGAGGGTCAAACCTAATATAGAGGGCTGTGCGGTTGCACGGCCCTTTTTTGTGTTTTAGGGAGTTTATGGCGCTTGGTGAGTTTAGGGTTGTCTTTCGCAAAATTCACTAAATTCGCTATATTCATTATTTGAGTCTCTCAAAAAATCGCTATATTTGTAAAAATATAACTCCACATCCCAAAACCGAAACATCATGGCAGACAACTATCTCGAAAAGCGTATGGAGGACTATCGCAACCAGCAGCCCGCGAAGAGACGCGTGGCATCGCTCCAGCGACTACTAAAGGCTAATCGCAGCTACCGCGGCTACGATGCAAAGTTCGTGGTGCGCCCCGACCAGCTGCGCCGCATAATTGAGGTGGCTACGTTATGCCCCTCGGCACGCAACCAGCAGGTGTTGCGCTTCCGCCCTGTGCTTAGCGACGAGGCGGCGAAGGTGCAGAAGCATATCCGTCTCGGTGGTGCATTGCCTGAACTACACCTCCCCTTCGAGGGCACCGAGCCTAACGCCTTCGTTGTGATATGCTCGACGGTTGAGGATAGCCACTATGTGAGCGTAGACCTCGGCATCGTGGCGCAGTCGATGTTACTGCAGGCTACGGAGATGGGCTTAGGTGGTATCTGCATAGGCGCTTTCGACCATGCCGAGATTAAGGAGGCGTTGACCCTACCATACGAACCCTTGCTCGTTATCGCTATTGGTCGTCCTGCCGAGCGCATAGAGTTGGTTGAGGTTAACGAGGTCGATAACCTTACCTACTACCGCAAGGATGGTGTGCACTATGTCCCCAAAATCAGAGTTGATGACCTAATTTTGAAGTAAACTATGAGAAGAGTGCTAACTGCTATATTTGTGCTGGTTGCCGCTGCAGCCATGGCACAAGATCCCTACTGGGAGAATCCCGAGATGTTCGCAGAGAATAGGCTCCCCGCACGTGCTACGCTCATGCCATACCCCTCGGCCGATGAGGCCTTTGCGCGTGGCGAGTCCTCGCTCGTGAAGGATATAAGTGGCGCGTGGCGCTTCCACTGGACGGCAACACCCGCCGAGCGCCCCGAGGGCTTCTGGTCTGTGGACTACGACGACGAGGCGTGGGGCACTATGCCCGTGCCAGGCAACTGGGAGCTTAACGGCTACGGCTATCCCATCTATACCAACATCGTCTATCCCTTCCCCAAGAATCCGCCATACATCCCCCACGATGATAACCCCACGGGATGCTATCGCCACGAGTTCGACATCCCCGCCGAGTGGGAGGGTCGTCGCATAATCCTCCACTTCGAGTCGGGTTTGGCGGCTATGCACATATGGCTTAATGGCGCAAAGGTGGGCTACAGCGAGGGTACAAAGACCGCTGTGGAGTTCGATATCACGCCCTATGTGAAGCAGGGTAGTAACCTCCTCGCTATCGAGGGCTACCGCTGGTGCGATGGCTCCTACCTCGAGGATCAGGACTTCTGGCGCTTGTCGGGCTTCGACCGTGGCGTGAAGGTCTATGCTGCGGGTAAGACACGCATTGCCGATATGTTTGTTGTTGCCGACCTCGACGAAACATATACCAACGGTCTATATAACGCTACCGTAAGTGTGCAGAACGCTGATAGCACACCATTTAAGGGTGCTGTTAAGGTGTCGTTGGTCAAGGGTCGCTACAACTACCAGACCGAGAAGTTTGTCTACGAGCGTGCCGTTGCTATCCTCTCAAAGAGTGTGAAGGTGGCGCCCGGCACTACGCTCGATGTTGACCTCGCGCGCACGCTATACGATGTAGATGTGTGGAGTCACGAGAACCCAAAGCTCTACACTACCGTAGTGACGCTCACCGACAACAAGGGTAATGTCATCGAGAGCATGGCGTGCAACACGGGCTTCCGCAAGGTCGAGATTAAGGATGCGCAGCTCTTGCTCAATGGCAAACCGCTAATGATAAACGGCGTAAATATCCACGAGCACAACCCCGCGACGGGTCATGTTGTCAACCGCGAGTTGATGCTCCAGGATATATACCTTATGAAGCAGCACAACATCAACGCTGTGCGCACAAGCCACTATCCACAACCAACCGAGTGGTACGACCTCTGCGACATCCACGGCATACTGCTTGTTGATGAGGCCAACATCGAGGCGCATGGCTGTGGCGTGGGTTACCAAAGCGACTACCCCGAGTTCCACCCCTCGCACCGCGCAGAGTGGAAGGCGGCACACCACGACCGCGTGCAGGCTATGGTGGAGCGCGACAAGAACCACCCCTCGGTAATTCTATGGTCTATGGGTAACGAGAGCAGCGATGGCGAGGTCTATGGCGAGATGTATGAGTGGATACACCAGCGCGATAAGACACGCTTCGTGCAGCTTGAGCAGGGATATAGCGGTCCACATACCGACATCAGCTGTCCGATGTATCCCCCAATCAATGAGTTCCGTGCATGGGCAGAGCGCACCGATGCTCGCAAGCCATATATCATGTGTGAGTTCGCCCACGCTATGGGTAACTCTACGGGCAACTTTCGCGAGTTCTTCGACATAATGGAGGGACACCCCCATATGCAGGGTGGCTTCATCTGGGACTGGGTAGATCAGGGCATAGATGCTACGAGCGATAGTGGCAAGCACTACTGGGCATATGGTGGCGACTTCGGCGCTACGATGTACCACCACGACGAGAACTTCTGCTGCAATGGCCTCGTGTCGCCCGACCGCACGCCACACCCCGGACTTATGGAGGTGAAGAAGGTCTATCAAGATATTGAGTTCGAGTTGATTGAGGGCGGTGTGCGCATCCATAACAATTTCAACTTCACGGACCTCGCAAAGTATAGCTTCCGCTACGTTTTGAAGCGTGAGGGTGTCATTGTGCATCAGGGTGCTATACCATCGGTGAAGTGTGCAGCGGGCGAGAGCGTAGATGTAGCCTTTGCTTACCCCGCAATAGATAATAGCGCGGAGTACACCCTCGACTTCGAGGCCTCGGGCATGATGCCTAACCTCATGAAGGCGGGCACTATGCAGAACGTGGTGGTGGCTACGGAGCAGTTCGTACTAAACCCCTACGACTTCACGCAAGAGGAGCCCGTGGGCACTATAACCATCGAGCGTGGCGACGATTGGGTGATGGCATTTGCCGGTAATAAGGCGGTGTTGTTCTCAACCGAGAGCGGCGAGCTGTTGAGCTATGCCTCTAACCGCAGAGACATCATGAAGCAGCTGCCCGAACCATATTTCTGGCGCGCTGTGACAGATAACGACTGGGGCGCAGGCTTCCATCGCATCGCAGATGTATGGCGCACAAACAACCGTAAGCCGTTGAGTGCTACGGTAGAGGAGCATGCTGATAAGTTGGTTGTGCGTGGTGAGTTCCAAATCGAGAATGCCCCATCGTACTACACCCAGATATATACATTCCGCGCGGATGGCTCACTTAAGGTTGAGGTTGCTTGGCGCAAGGGTAGTGAGGAGCTCCCAGAGATGCCTCGCTTCGGTATGCGCATGATTCTGCCTGCCGACTACAAGAAGTTTACTTATTATGGCCGTGGCCCATGGGAGAACTACGCCGACAGATGTGAGTCGTCGTTCTTGGGTCGCTACGAGCAGTCAACCGACGAGCAGCTCTTCCCCTATGTGCGACCACAGGAGTCGGGCAATAAGACAGATGTCCGCTGGTTGGAGCTTATGGGTAGCGAGGGTCGTGGCATCCGTATCGAGGGCCTTCAGCCGTTGAGTGTCAGCGCTATGCCTTACCGCGCAGAGGATCTCGACCCTGGCGTGGAGTCGAAGAACCAGGTGCACTACTCCGACATCGAGCCTCGCGACGAGGTGGTGCTCCATGTAGACCTTGCGCAGCGTGGCTTGGGTGGTGACCATGCGTGGGGTGCTACGCCACGTGAACAGTATTGCTTGACGGGCGATGAGTACAGCTACGGTTATATAATCTATCCGATTAACTAATTGAGTGACAATGGATAATATCTTAACTATCGAGCATGTCTCGAAGAGTTATACGGGACACAAGGCGTTGGACGACGTCTCGTTGGCGGTGCCTCGCGGAGCGATATATGGTCTCCTGGGTCCCAATGGCGCGGGTAAGACGACGCTAATACGTGTCATCACGCGCATCACGCTTGCCGATGCGGGTCGCGTGCTGTTGGATGGCAAGCCTGTGACAGCCGATGAGGTATTTCATATCGGCTATATGCCCGAGGAGCGCGGACTATACAAGAAGATGCGCGTGGGCGAGCAGGCGGTGTTCTTTGCACGCCTGAAGGGTATGTCGAAGCGCGATGCCGAGGCACGCCTGAAGGTGTGGTTCGAGCGCCTCGAAATTGCCGACTGGTGGGAGCGCAAGGTGGAGGATTTGTCGAAGGGTATGGCGCAGAAGGTGCAGTTCATCTCTACCGTTGTACACGAGCCAAAGTTGCTAATTTTCGATGAGCCCTTCTCGGGCTTCGACCCCATAAATGCCGATAGGCTCAAGCGCGAGATTTTGGGCCTGCGCGATAGGGGAGCAACGGTGATTTTCTCTACGCACAACATGGCTTCGGTGGAGGAAATCTGTGACCACATCACGCTTATCAATAAGTCACATAACGTCCTCTCTGGCTCAGTCGAGGCTATTCGTCGCGAGGCGGGTGGTAATACGTTTGCTGTGTTACATCGCGCTGGTGATGAGGTGTTTAACTCTGCGATTTCGGGCATTGCAACACCCCTGGGCCAGAGCAAGGGAATCGTTGGTGGCTATCGCGAGTCGAAGATTCACATCCCGAAGGATGAGGATGTAAAGGTGGTCATCGAGCGCCTAAACGACAGGTGCGACCTACGCTCAATAAGCGAGGTTATGCCCTCGATAAACGATATATTCATCCGTGCCGTAAGTGGTGCATTATAAGGGAGTGATATGAGAAAAATGTGGTTAATTATCGTGCGCGAATTTATGGAGCGCGTACGCAAAAAGTCATTTATTATTGCTACATTCATCACCCCTCTTTTGATGGTGGGACTGATGGTTGCGCCAACGCTTGTCATGCTCTACGGCTCGAGCGACCAGAAGCAAGTCGTCGTTGTAGACCGCTCGGGCATGGTGCGCGAGAAGTTGGTCTCTACTTCCGAGGTGATGTTTGTCGACCATAGCGACCTCACGAAGCGCGAGGCTTGCGCCATGTATGGCGAGGATAGCGGTGTCTTCGGTGTGCTCTATGTGGGTAGCGAGATTGAGCATCGCGACTCTGTGCAGCTCGTAACAAACGAGTCCTCGTCGTTGATGATTGAAGAGGTTATAACTCAGCAACTTAACACTATCGTTGAGCGCGAGAAGCTGCGTGCCCACAACATCGAAAACCTTGAGGAGATACTCGCCTCGGTGGCTACCGACATTGAGCTTGCGACATACGAGAACGATGGCACGGGCGAGGAGGCCTCCATGGAGAGCACCTCGTCGGGCATAAGCTATTTCCTCGGCCTACTTCTCGGCATGATGCTCTATATGCTCCTGATACTCTACGGCCAGATGGTGCTCACCTCGGTTGTGGAGGAGAAGTCGAGCCATGTGATAGATGTCATGGTGACAAGCTCGTCGCCCTTCCAGATTATGATGGGTAAGATCTTGGGTATCGCTCTCGTTGCTGTGACACAGATTGCTATTTGGGCGCTGCTCGTCGTTGCCGCTTCGAAGTTCCTGCTCCCCACGTTGTTTAGCGCCGAGGTGGTGGCTACCAACGACATGATGCTCCAGTCGGTAATGGGTACGCTGAGTGATACGGGCTACATCGCATCGCTCTTTGGTTGCTTGGCGCTCTTTATGGTTGGTGGTTTCTTGCTCTATGCAGCGTTCTATGCTGCGGCGGGTTCGGCTGTCGATTCGGTGCAGGAGGGTCAGCAGTATAATACAATCATTATGATGCCTATTATCCTCTCGATAATTGTCATGATGACCATCTTCAACGACCCCAATTCGCCCATCGCGTTCTGGGCTTCGATGGTGCCACTTACCTCGCCTATAGTGATGATTGCCCGCATCCCGTTTGGTATTCCATGGTGGGAGGTAGTGGTCTCATTAATAGTGCTTTATGCGACATTTGTAGGCGTTGTATGGCTTGCCTCACGCATCTTCCGTGTCGGTATCTTCATGCACGGCAAGCGCCCCTCATGGCGTGAGCTATGGCGCTGGATTAGGACTAAGTAGTACGCTATAATTGTCTCTATATATTGGAGTGATGTCTCGGTGTGGGGTGTCGCTCCAATATTTTTTGGCTCAAAGCGAACAACGTAACCCAATTTTTTCGTATATTTGCATGTTATATGTACATGTGTGCGCGTATGAAACGACTAATTTTGCTTATCTCGTTTATTCTCTGTGGGTTGCTATCCACCGAGAGTGCTGTCGCGCAGTACTATAGTTGGGGTGCTGATCCTCCCTCGTATCGCTGGAAGCAGATGAAGGAAAAGGAGTATCGCGTGGTATATCCCGACACGGCGCAACCTATCGCCAACCGCATGATGTACTACTTGGATGTTGTCGACAAGGATATATCCTACGGCTATCGCCATCCGCAGATGTCCATCCCCTTTGTTGTGCATCCCTCGAACTTCGCCTCTAATGGCTTGGTAATGTGGATGCCACGACGTGTGGAGTTTCTATCTACGCCCGATACACATAGCTACTCCATGCCCTGGACAAAGCAACTCATAGCCCACGAATATCGCCATGCGGTCCAGTATAACAACCTCAATCGTGGTATTGTCAAGGGACTTAGCTATGTGCTGGGTCAGCAGAGTTCGACCATAGGTCTGCTCTTCATGCCGCTGTGGATGATGGAGGGCGATGCCGTGATGACGGAGACCGAGATGTCGACATTTGGTCGTGGTCTGCAGCCCTCGTTTACGATGCCCTATCGTGCCTACGAGTCGGTGGCGCTGCGATATGCGAACTTCGACAAGTGGTTTTGTGGTTCGTATAAGGACTATATCCCCAACCACTACCACATAGGCTACCTACTCTCTCGCCATGGCTACAAACAGTATGGTACGGTGATGGGAGACGACTTTGCGGAGCTAACCTCGCGTCGTCCCTGGATGGTGGTGTCGAATACGTGGTGCTTGAAGAAGCTATACAACAGCTCCATGAGTCAGCTCTTCTATGATACCTTCCTCACGCTCGAGGAGCACTGGGCGCCCCTGACTGATGTAGAGCAGACTACGGAGCCTATAGCCATAGAGGAACCAACATCCTATACGACCTACTCGCACCCCCAGCCTATGGGCGATGGTCGCATTCTCTTCTTAAAGGAGGATTTCGACAAACCCTCAGCATTTGTGGTTGTAGATGAGGCTACGGGTGAGGAGGAGCATATAGCATATACGGGTATCGTATCTACGCGTCCCATGCTCAGTCAGCAGGGACGTGTGTGGTGGACGGAGTATCGCCAGAGTGCGCTCTTTGCCGAGAAGGTGGCATCGAAACTCTGCTATATGGACCTCGATAGGGGTATCCCTACAACTATGCACCAGCACCGCAACGTGCTCTACCCAACACCTACTTCGGGTCATGGCGTAGCATGGGCGGAGTATACACCCGATGGCAGATATAGCATTGTGGTAAATGGCACGGCAAATATCGCACGACGTACGGAACTAGACTACGGCAGCGAGATACACGGCATGGCGTGGGATAACGAGACCGAGGCGCTATACCTCATCATCACCGACGACGACGGCATGCACATCGCAAGCCTCACCTCTGAGGGTATCGCTTCTGTGACACGTGCGGCATATACCACGCTAAGCGACCTTGTAGCAAAGGATGGCGTGCTATACTATGGCTCTATAGCCTCGGGACGCGACGAGGTGCACATGTACGACCTGAGCAGTGGCGAGGAGCACCGCCTCTCGACATCGCGTTTTGGTTCGTTCCAGCCCATGCCATTAGATAGCGGTAGGGTGGTTGCAACGTCGTACGACAGGCGCGGTTACTTGCCCGTGACGCAGTCGTTGAGCGATGCTGTAAAGGTGGAGTATGCGCCACATCCACCAAAGATTATGTTGCCCGAGACGCGCCCCTGGGGTGTTGTGAACCTCGACACGGTGCGCTTCGATGAGGCTGTGGAGGATAGCGTCGTAATGAATACCCCTCCCAAGCGCTTTAGCCGTTTTGCCCACGCATTTAACATACACAGCTGGGCACCAGCATCATACGACCCGTATGCTCTAACTGAGGAGTCACACATAGCCTTCAACCTTGGCGCTACGGTGATGACGCAAAATATCCTCTCCACACTCGAGGGTTTTGCTACGTGGGGCTGGAATAAGAGTGAAGGTTCGGTGTTTAAGGGCACGTTGCGCTATAATGGCTTAGGCGTAAACCTTTGGGTGAGTGGTACATATGGTGGTCAGCAGCAGGTATATAAGGTGGCGGTGTACGATCCCGATGAGGGTAAACTCCAATATCCCGATGATCCAGAAATCGGTCGCTACTACTCTGTGAGTGCGGGTGCTACGCTTCCCATACTTATTCCGCGAGGCTACCACACAAGTCAGTTTGCTATTTCGGCATCGTGGAACTTCTCGAATGGCATGGTGGCAAATGTCGATAACCTCGAGTTTAAGGGCGGTAAGGTGACAAATATCCACACCATCGGCTACTCCGAGGGTGTGCACCTGCTTAACCTCGGTGTCTCGTTCCAGGACTATGTGCGCATGGCCCATCGTGACTTTTTACCCCCATGGGGTGTGGCACTTGCGGTGAACTCGGGACTAAACCCTGCCTCGACAAACTTCGGAACGCTTGTGGTGGCCTATGGTAAGCTCTATACACCTGGCTTCGGCCCGCATCACTCGTTGTCGCTGGCGGCATCGTACCAGACATCGATTGGAGGTTTCCAGTCCGATATGGTGCTCTCGAGTCTCTCGCTAAAGTCGTCACGCCTAATACCGCGAGGCTTCAACTCATACGACATTGCGAACAACAACTATGTCGCGACGTCGCTAAACTATCAGGCTCCCGTGTGGTATCCCGATGGTGGTATCCGAGGCATCATCTTCTTCAAGCGTGTGCGCCTAAATGCGGGACTGGACTACGCCTCGTTCCAGCAGAGGATGGTAAATACGGCAGATGGCAGCCTCATGGAGTATCGCAAACATATAGGCTCCTATGGCCTTGACCTTGGTGTCGACTTCAACCTGTTTGCCTTGCCCGAGAGTGCAACAATTTCGGCAACGTTCTCGTTATATAGAACGGCGCAGTTTGCCCCGTTTGAGGATGGTAAGTTCCACTTCTCGTTCGGCTTAGGCTTGCCATTTTAGGTGTGTAACGACGTTAGTACTTGAAAATAAATAAAACCAAACGATATGTCACAGAAGAAACAGAACACAAAACGTAAACTTTCGTTTAGATCATGGGTGGTGCTTGCTATGTGGGCAATCACACTACTCGGCATTGCTGCTGTGGTGACGCTCTTCTCAATGGCTAAGAACGAGAAGTTGGGCCCTATGCCCTCGTTCGATGAGCTCGAGAATCCCAAGACAAACCTCGCAACACAGATCTACTCGGATGATGGAGAGATTATCGGTACCTACTTCATCGAAAATCGTACCTACCTTTCATACGAGGAGCTCTTCCCCGCAGATAGAGAGCGATGGTTGGAGATTGATGGCCACAAGTTGCCTCCCATCGTAGCGGCACTCTTGGCAACCGAGGATGTGCGCTTCTTCGACCACTCGGGTATCGACTTCCAGGCTACGGCACGTGCGGGCATCAAGACCATCATTTTGCGTCAGAGTGAGCAGGGTGGTGGTAGTACCATCACGCAGCAGCTGGCAAAGAACCTCTACAAGACGCGTGTCAACAAGGAGGGTATGGAGGGTAGCGCCGGTACGCTTGCGGCTAAGGTTCAGGAGTATGTGATTGCTACGCAGCTCGAGCACAACTATACCAAGGAGGAGATTGTTGCCATGTACCTCAATACCGTGGAGTTCTCGAACTCGAATTTCGGTATTAAGTCTGCGGCAAATAACTTCTTCGGCAAGGAGCCCTGCGACCTCTCTATCGAGGAGGCGGCAGTTATCGCGGGACAGGTTAAGGCGCCCGGTACCTACGCTCCCTTGAAGCTCGGCGAGTCCAACCCCAAGGCATTGGAGCGTCGTAATACGGTGCTCGACCGTATGGCCTCGGCGGGTGCTATCAGCGAGAAAAAGGCTGCGGAGTTGAAGAAGTTACCTATCGACTTGTCGAACTATCGTCGCGCAGGTGATGCTCACAACGAGGGCTCTGCGACCTACTTCCGCGAGATGGTGCGTCGCGCCATGACGGCTAAGGAACCTCTACGCAAGAACTACTACACGGAGTGGGACTATGAGCAGGCACTTAAGGAGTATAACGAGAACCCCATCATGGGCTGGTGCTACAAGAATAAGAAGGCTAATGGCGAGTCGTATGACATCTACCGCGATGGTCTCAAAATCTACACCACTGTAGACGCGCAGATGCAGAAGTATGCCGAAGCGGCATTTGCAGAGCAGATGGCGGAGCTTGTGCAGCCTCGCATGGAGAGTCAGATAAAGAGCCGTGGCGGCTCGCTCTTCCCCGACTTGAACAAGGCGGAGTCGGATAAGAAGATTGACAAGGCTATGCAGCAGACCGACCGCTGGCGCTGCATGAAGGATGCGGGAAAGAGCGATAGCGAGATTATCGCGGCGTTCAACACCCCAATCAAGATGCGCGTATTTACCTACAAGGGTGACCGCGATACGGTGCTCACACCTCGCGACTCGCTCATCCACTACAAGAAGACTATGCGTGGTGCCTTTGTGGCTATCGACCCCTCTACGGGTTATGTGCGCGCATACGTTGGTGGCCCCGACTACCGCTACTTCAAGTACGATGCGGCATCGCAGGGTAAGCGTCAGGTAGGTTCTACAGCGAAGCCCTTCATCTATACCTTCGCTATCGACCAGCTCGGACTCACACCATGTACAACCGTGCCTAACCTCCCCGTATCTATCGAGACACCTTCGGGCATCTGGTCGCCTAAGGAGGCCGGTAATGTGGAGTATGTCGGCGAGAACCCCTTGTACTGGGGTTTGGCAAATAGCCGTAACAACTATTCGGCATGGATTATGAAGCACGCTAAGCGCCCTGAGGCGGTGGCAGACTTCATCCACGACATTGGTGTAAAGAGCTACATCGACCCCGTCGTGTCGTTGTGTATCGGTTCGTACGATAGTAACCCCTACGAGATGGCTTCGGCATATTGTACCTTTGCAAATGAGGGTGTGCGTGTCGATCCAGTCTTTGTTACACGCATCGAGGATAGCCAGGGTAACGTCTTGGCAACCTTCACGCCCAAGACCAACGACGTGTTGTCGAAGCGCGTGGCATATACCATGATTACGATGATGCAGCGCGTAGTTACGCAGGGTACGGCGCGACGCATGATTTACGAGTTCGGCTTCAACGACGTGGAGATGGCGGCAAAGACGGGTACTACGAACGACAATGTCGACGCATGGTTTATGTGTGCTGTGCCCAACCTCGTTATGGGTGTATGGGTAGGTGGTGAGGATCCAAGCATCCACTTCACTATGAGTGCCGATGGTTCGCGTATGGCATTGCCCGTGGCGGGTAAGTTCCTTACTAAGGTGTATAACGACGGTACGCTCGGCGTGCTTCGCACAGACCGCTTCGAGCGCTCGGCAGAGCTCCCCGACTATAACTGCGACAACTCATCTTCGGCAAGCGAGGATGCTTCAAGTGACGACGATGCCGGCTCATCGAGTGGCGACGACGAGTTCTTCGACTAAGTCTCCATGGCGTAGCGTAAAAAGAATATATAAAAGATTAGTATAAGTTCACTTAAAAGATAAGATTATGAATATTGCAATTGTTGGAGTAAGTGGAGCAGTGGGACAGGAGTTCTTGAAGATTTTGGAGCACCACCCCATGCAGATTGATGAGTTGCGACTCTTTGGCTCGAAGCGTAGTGCTGGTAGCAGCTATCGCTTCCGTGGCCAGGATATCGTAGTGCGTGAGTTGCAGCATAACGACGATTTCAAAGATATTGATGTAGCACTCTGCTCGGCGGGTGCCTCAACATCGAAGGAGTATGCCGATACTATCACTAAGTACGGCGCATTTATGATTGATAACTCGAGCGCCTTCCGCATGGATGACGATGTGCCCTTGGTTGTGCCCGAGGTAAATGGTGAGGATGCCTTCAACGCACCACGCCGCATCATCGCGAATCCCAACTGCACAACTATCCAGATGGTCGTAGCCTTGGGCGTTATCGAGAAGCTCTCACATATCCGCCGTGTGCACGTTGCGACATACCAGTCGGCAAGTGGCGCAGGCGCTACAGCTATGCAGGAGTTCCAGGAGCAGCAGCGTGCCGTGGTTGAGGGTGCGGAGCCTAAGGTTGAGAAGTTCGCATACCAGCTCGCATGTAACCTCATTCCCCATATCGACGTGTTCCAGGATAACGACTACACAAAGGAGGAGATGAAGATGTATCACGAGACGCGCAAGATTATGCACTCAGATCTCCATACCTCTGCTACATGTGTGCGTGTGCCCGTTATGCGCGCTCACTCTGAGGCGGTGTGGGTAGAGACCGAGGATATCCTCTCGGTAGATGCTGTGCGCGAGGCTTTCGCCGAGGCTAAGGGCGTAGTTCTCATCGACGAGCCCGCCCAGAAGCGCTATCCTATGCCTCTCTTTGCCGAGGGTAGCGACCCCGTATATGTAGGTCGTATCCGCAAGGATATTGCAAACGAAAAGGGCATAACCTTCTGGTGCGTAGCTGACCAGATTCGCAAGGGTGCAGCGCTCAATGCAGTTCAGATTCTTGAGCTTCTTGTTGAGAATAAGTAGAGGTATATTCTATAAATTAGGAATGAGTTTTTCGTAGTCTCTCTACCTAATTTATAGAATCTACCTAAAGATATGGTTTTTTCTGCAACGGCGGACAAAAAAATATTTTGTTTAGGGGTTGCAATTGACTATATTTTTGCGTATCTTTGTAGCGCTAAAAGCGTAAATAACGAAATTATGCGGATTTAGCGAAATATAAAAAGAATAAATTATTAATATTATTATATAACTTAAAACTACACTACTATGGAAATCCCATTTGCAGAAGCGTATCGAATTAAGATGGTAGAGCCTTTGAAGAAGAGCACACGCGCAGAGCGTGAGCAGTGGCTCAAGGATGCACACTACAACCTCTTCGGTTTGAAGTCAGAGCAGGTTTACATCGACTGCTTGACTGACTCAGGTACTGGTGCTATGAGCGACCGTCAGTGGGCTGCTATGATGACTGGTGACGAGGCTTACGCTGGTTCTAAGTCATTCTTCCAGCTTAAGGATACTATCGGTGCTATCACAGGCTTCGAGTACGTTATCCCTACACACCAGGGTCGTGCTGCTGAGAACGTGTTGTTCTCTCACCTCGTAAAGGCTGGTGACATCATCCCCGGTAACTCACACTTCGACACTACTAAGGGTCACATCGAGT
>JAEZPN010000061.1 GCA_023413645.1 Bacteroidota bacterium | reverse complement strand
AGCTCCTCAGAGCAGCAGTTGCACTCTGCGATAGCCTTGCGCATAACATCTGCCAAAGCCTCACGAATCTTCTCAACACCCACGCGCATACCGAGACCGAACTCAGCGTTATCCTCGAAGAGTGAGTTTGCCCATGCGGGACCCTGACCCTGCGAGTTCTTGCAGTAGGGAGTTGAAGGCGCTGAACCAGAGTAGATTGAGGTACAGCCTGTTGCGTTAGCCACCATCATGCGGTCGCCGAAGAGCTGTGTGATAGCCTTGATGTAAGGAGTCTCACCGCAACCAGCACAAGCACCTGAGAACTCGAACAAAGGCTGTGCGAACTGCAAGTTCTTAACAGACTTAGTCTTATCTACGTGCTCTGTGTAGCCGATATTCTTTGTTACATAATCCCAGTTCTTAGCCTCCTTAACCTGCTCTGCCAAAGGACGCATAACGAGAGCCTTCTCCTTTGCGGGACATACGTCAACACAGTTGTTACAGCCTGTACAGTCCATAGGCGATACCTGGATGCGGAACTTGAGAACCTTAGTCTCGCCCAAGCCCTGCTTCCACTCGAGGCCAGATGCTGCAGCCTGCTCCTCAGTAGCGAGGAAAGGACGGATAGCAGCGTGAGGACATACGTATGCACACTGGTTACACTGGATACAGTTCTCGATCTTCCACTCGGGAACGCTTGTAGCGATACCGCGCTTCTCGTATGCAGCGGTGCCGTTGTCCCAAGTACCATCCTCGCGGCCGTTGAATGCCGATACGGGGAGTGTGTCACCCTTAAGTGCGTCGATAGGCTTACATACCTCGCGTACGAAAGCGGGGATAGTCTCGTCAACTACAGCCTCAGCCTTCTTGCACTCGATGTTTGCCCACTCTGCGGGAACCTCAACCTTAACTACAGCCTCGCAACCAGCGTCAACAGCGGCGTAGTTCATGTTAACGATATCCTCGCCCTTGTTGCCGTATGATTTGTAGATAGCCTTCTTCATCTCCTCGACAGCCTTCTCGATAGGAATGATGTCGGCAATCTTGAAGAATGCTGACTGCATGATGGTGTTGGTACGTGAACCAAGACCGAGCTCTGCAGCGATCTTTGTAGCGTTGATAACGTAGAAGTTAATCTCGTTCTTTGCGAGGTATGCCTTCATGTGGTCGGGCAATGTAGCGCATGTTGTCTCTGCGTCGTTAACAGAGTTCAAAAGGAACGAACCACCACGCTTCAAGCCCTTCAATACGTCGTACTTCTCGACATATGATGGAACGTGGCAAGCCACGAAGTCGGGAGTAGTAACGAGGTAGGGTGAAGTGATGGGGTTGTCACCAAAGCGCAAGTGCGATGATGTGTAACCACCCGACTTCTTTGAGTCGTATGAGAAGTAAGCCTGACAATACTTGTTTGTCGAGCCACCGATAATCTTGATAGAGTTCTTGTTAGCACCTACAGTACCGTCAGAGCCAAGACCGAAGAACAAAGCCTCGAAAGTACCCTCCTTAGCCATAGATACCTCCTCACCTACGGGGAGTGAGAGCATTGTAACGTCGTCGTTGATACCTACAGTGAAGTGGTTCTTGGGCTGGGCAGCCTCGAGGTTAGCAAATACTGCCAACATCTGTGCAGGTGTAGTATCCTTTGATGAGAGACCGTAGCGGCCACCGATGATCATAGGACGGTTCTCGCACTCGTAGAATGCGTCGCGAATGTCGAGGAACAAAGGCTCGCCATTTGAACCTGGCTCCTTAGTGCGGTCGAGAACGCATACGCGCTTAACAGTTGCGGGCAACACGTTGAAGAGGTACTTCGCCGAGAATGGACGGTAGAGGTGTACTGTGATAACACCCACCTTCTTACCCTGTGTGCGGAGGTAGTCTACGCACTCCTTGATAGTCTCGGTGATAGAACCCATCGCGATGATGATGTTCTCAGCCTCTGCGTCACCATAGTATGTGAAGGGCTTGTACTCACGACCAGTGATAGTCGAAATCTTCTCCATCGCCTCAGCCACCATGTCGGGCACAGCGTTGTAGAACTTATTTGAAGCCTCACGTGTCTGGAAGTAGATATCGGGGTTCTGTGCAGTACCGCGTGTTACGGGGCGCTCGGGGTTGAGCGAACGCATGCGGAACTCCTTGAGAGCCTCACGGTCGAACATTGCTGAGAGCGATGCCTCGTCGATAAGCTCGATCTTCTGAATCTCGTGTGATGTACGGAAGCCATCGAAGAAGTGTACGAAGGGGATGCGAGCCTTGAGCGCTACGATGTGTGCCACACCTGCGAGGTCCATAACCTCCTGTACAGATGATGTAGCGAGCATTGCGAAGCCTGTCTGGCGCACTGCCATTACATCCTGGTGGTCACCAAAGATTGAGAGTGACTGCGCTGCGAGAGCACGCGCTGAAACGTGGAATACACCGGGGAGCAACTCACCAGCGATCTTGTACATATTGGGGACCATAAGGAGCAAACCCTGTGATGCTGTAAATGTTGAAGTCAACGCACCACTCTGCAATGAGCCGTGTACTGCACCTGCAGCACCAGCCTCAGACTGCATCTCAACCA
Source organism: Bacteroidota bacterium (assembly GCA_023413645.1). Classification (GTDB taxonomy): domain Bacteria; phylum Bacteroidota; class Bacteroidia; order Bacteroidales; family Rikenellaceae; genus Alistipes. The sequence goes on along the minus strand of JAEZPN010000061.1, from coordinate 11,533 downwards.
CCTTCACCGTATCACCAAAGATGTTCTTCTTGCCCTGTGCAGACCACTCGTCAACGAGCTCTGCCATGGTTGATGATGGTGTGATGGGATAGATGGCTGCTACCTCCGAGAACATATAAGCAATATGCGCTGCGGCGTAGTTACCATCACATGTAATAAATCTCTTCTCTGCCATATTTTTCATCGTTTGATATTTGTTATTCGCTCTAAAGTTTGTCGCCCGACTGCTCGGTTTTGTGCGACTTGCGCAGCCCCAATTATTACCCCTACGGGGTAGTCTTTGACGCATCTGGCGCCACGCCTCTTTTCACCTCACGCACTTTGGAACAACTGCGCCTTGGCAAAAATCGGGGCAAAGGTACTAATTTTTACGTGAACTTCATAGAAAATTCGTTGTTAACTTTTTAACACTACGAAACACCCCTCGCAACACGCCATCAAGAGCGCAATTTGCAAGGGATGAAATTGTTCTTTTTCTCGCATCAACAGGGGTTGCGCAGCTACTTGTGTCGGGTATATACAGCGCTATTTCGCTTTAACAGACGGCTCCAGCCAGTGGCTCTGTCAAAGGCCAATGCCTCGTAGTTGGCATCATCGAAGCCCAGTTCTGCCCACTCCTCGCCATTTACAAGCGCCAAGCCATAGTACACCTCATCCGAGTGGCAGAGACTCTGATACACCTGTGCCTCCTGAGCAGCAAGTTTCACCTCTCGAGCACACAGCATAAGTTGGGGGTGATTGGTTCTCTCGGCTACCATGTTTACAATAGAGACGATGTCATGAGTATAGGTGCAACGATACCACTCCTCTGCCGAACTGGTCTTTCTCTCATTAAAATAGTAAGAGCCACCCAAAGCCTCATCAATATCTTTAGTGGTAAAGTTATATTTCTGCTGCATAGCCTCAGCACCAATCTCCGCCTCCTCATCGTAGAGTTGCACAACAATATCGACAAAGTTGCGTATCTCACCATTGAGTGCCGCTATGGATGAACTACGAGTTATAGAGATATCATACGAATAATCGTCGATGTATGGGTATACCATATCGCCATACTCCTTCAACGCATACTCACCAGCCATGAGCACAGCATCCTCTTGCTCATAGTTAAGCATAAGTCCATTAACCAGCAAGTATATTTCAGCATTTGTAGCAGGGAGGGCATGATTTGAGCCGTAGTAGTAATCGGTGTATGGTTCAAGTTCTGTTATATACTCAAGCGTGTTCATATAGCAACTGACAAACTCCGTAAGAACAAACTTCGCATCCACCATTTCAAATGCCTGGCGAATAGCGTCAACACCGAGATAGGCGGTGTACATATTATCGCGAAGCGTACCCCTTGTCACACCATCAAACGAGGGGTGATAGCCATTGCCATGACCAAAGAAGACCATTATATACTCCTCCGCAGGAGCTGTCTCGCGTGCCCATTCTATAAATTCTGCGAGGTTCTCAGCCTCATCAATCCTAAATTCGGGTCCGGCATACTCGCTGTAGTCCACCATGTTCGACCTATGATTATACGTGAAACGCGATACTCCGCCCCTGCCATTCGACACTTGAGATTTATACCCCTTGTTCCACTTGATCTGACCAACGATTTTGATATTTTCGGGTATGTCTGGAATAATTCTGACAACATCCATCAGACCCTCCGCACAGTCATCAATCCCACCACCACTACCATAGAACATTATGGTATAGCTTCGATGCTCCTCTGGCTCTGGCTGAGGTTTTACCACAGGCGCAGGCTTCACCTCCCTGCTGCAAGAGAGAAGCAGAAGAGCTATCAGGGCTGAAAGCAGATATTTTACAGACCTTTTCATAGGCAAAAATATTGATCTGGAGCAAATTTAATAAATTTATCCGAATTGTGCAAATAGTATAAAACGAGAAATATGCTGAAAAATCCCCATGCGTGCTCGCTTTTTTCGTTTTATTTACTATCTTTGTCGCTATGAAGCTAACATTTTTAGGTACCGGAACATCGCAGGGCGTGCCCGTAATAGGCTGTCGCTGCGAGGTATGTCGCTCCTCGGATAGGCGCGACAGACGTCTGCGCACCTCGGCAATGATTGAGGTCGAGGGCAAGCGTTTCATCATAGATGCAGGTCCCGACTTCCGCTATCAGATGCTGCGCGAGAGCGTGACGCGCATAGACGCCATCCTGCTTACGCACATGCACAAAGACCACACCGCGGGCATCGACGATGTGCGCGCCTTCAACTTTGTGGACTACCCCACCATTCACTCTACACACATCTACGGCAATGAGGCTACCATCAACCGCGTGAAGATGGAGTACGACTACGCCTTTGCCGAGAACAAGTATCGTGGTGTGCCCGTTATCGAGTTGCACACCATAGATACCAATACGTCATTCGTGGCAGCGGGTGTGGAGATAGTGCCGATCTTGGGGCACCACTCCGACCGTTTCCGTTCGGTGGGCTACCGCTTTGGCGATATGGCATATATCACCGACTTCAGCCATATAGAGTCCGCAGAGGAGGCGAAACTCGAAGGTGTAAAAGTATTAGTAATAAACGCCTTGCGCTGGAAGAGGCACGATTCGCACTTCTCGGTGGATGAGGCAGTGGAGATTATCAAACGCATACGTCCAGAGCGCGCATACCTTACACATATGTCGCACGACATAGGTCTCTACACCGAGGCCGAGACGAAACTTCCCGATGGCGTGATGCTTGCATACGACGGCCTAACGGTGGAGTTATAGAACAATCAAAGAGAGGTAAACATGAAGAAGATATTTAATGGCAAAGTCGTGGTGATTACGGGAGCATCGTCGGGTATCGGCGAGGCCATGGCACGCGAGTATGCCAAGATGGGGGCAAAGGTTGTGATGGGTGCACGCCGCGAGGAAGAGCTACATCGTATTGCCCAAGAGATTACGGCTGCAGGAGGTAGCGTAGCATACGCCGCATGTGACGTAGTCAAGGAGGAGGAGTGCAAACACCTCATAGATACTGCAGTAGCGACATTTGGAGGCATTGACGTAATGATATGCAATGCGGGTCTCTCGATGCGAGCCTTGTTCGACGACTGCGACCTCAAGGTGTTGCACCGCCTTATGGACGTGAACTTCTGGGGCACGGTGAACTGCACGAAGTACGCACTACCCTGGTTGCAGAAGTCACGCGGCTCATTGGTCGGCATATCATCCGTCGCGGGCATACATGGTTTGCCTGGTCGCACGGGATATTCGGCGTCGAAGTACGCCATGACGGGTTTCCTCGACACCATTCGCGTTGAGAACCTCAAAAAGGGGGTACATGTAATGACCGCCTGCCCAGGATTTACCGCCTCGAACGTACGCTTCTCGGCACTCACTGCCGACGGCACACAGCAGGGCGAGACACCCCGCAACGAGGCCAAGATGATGACACCCGAAGAGGTGGCACACATCGTAGCTAAGGGCATACGTCGCCGCAAGCGCCTCTGCCTGATGGAGTGGGAGGGTCGCGCAACACACTTCTTAAAGAAATTCTTCCCCAGCCTTGTGGATAAGCTCTTCTACGCCGTTATGGCCAAGGAGCCCGACTCGCCACTGAAGTAACGGCAAACGATAAAAACAAAGGCGTTGTCCCATGTGGGGCAACGCCTTATTTTATTGTATAGGGGTTTCCTACTTCACCTCATGCTTAAAGTTCGCCTTGTTGACCTTCAGCAGGTTACTCCAGCCCGTAGCCTGGTCGAATGCCAAGTCGCAATAGTTGGCATCCTCGAAGCGAAGCTCCTCCCACTCCTCCTTGTTCACAAGCGTAACAGCGTGGTATAGAGGCACATCAACATTGTAGCGATACTGATAGAGGATAGACTCTGCGGCGGTCTCCTCAATCTCATTGGCATAGAGGATGAGCGCCTCATCGTTAGTCGCCTCAGCCAAGCGTTTTGCCACATCTACGATGTCGTAGTTATACGAGCTCTGATACCATGACGAGACATCGCCACTTGCATCGAGGTATGGCTGGAGGTAGTAGTACGAATTAGCCAAGGCCTCGTCCATATCCTTCGAGGTATAGCCATACTTCGCCTCCATGCCGCTATCGCCCAGGATAACCTGCTCGCCATAGAGCACACATAGTCTATTTACGAAGTGCTTAATCTTCTCGTTGAGCTTCTTGATGCGCACGGTCTTTGTGAGTGTCGTATCCTGCTTATGCTCATTGTCCATAGAGGCGTAGTCGGCATCTACGGCACACTTCACGGCGTTCACAATAGCATCCTCCCCGTCCTGACCATGCTTGATGATGCCATCAATCAGGAAGTAGAGCTCCTTGGATGTCGCCACGGTGACATGCCCCGATGCGAGGTAGTAGTTGGTGTATGGTATAAGCTCGGTAGAGTACTCGAGGGTGTTCATCACGCAACATACCATCATTGTGAGGGCAAACTTGTTCTCCGCAACATTGGCAATGTCGAATGCCTCGCATATCTCCCCGATGCCGAGGTACGAGGTGTACATATCATCGCGGAGTATGCCTCGTGTCACATCATCAAAGGCAGGATGATAGGCGTTGCCATGACCGCAGAATACCATGATGTACTCATCCGCAGGTGCTGTCTCGCGCGCCCACTTAATGAATGTCGCGAGGTTATCGGGGGCATCTACTTTGTAGTCTGCAGCGGCGAAGTCCGCCACGATGACCCTCTCCTCCTCATGGTTGTAGCTGAAACGCTGCACATCGCCACTGCCGTCAGCAAGACCTGCGTAGTCCGACTTGTAGCCCTCGCTCCACTTTATCTGTCCCACAACATTGATATGCTCGGGGATATCGAGCTGTGGCACCTCCTCGAAGAGTGGCTCTATGGCTCTATCGAGGCCACTGCAGCAGCCATAATATAGGATTGTATAGCTCTTTTTTGGGGTGTCGTCTACGGGTTCGGGCGACATATCGGTCTCCTTAGAGCATGACGTGAGAGCACATAGAAGTAGTGCTATAGCGAAAAATTTAAGGTTTCCTCTCATGATGTAAAAAATTAGTCCTCACAAAAATAGATAAAATTTCCTAAACATCAAAAAAAACAAATAGGAATAAATATCATATGTGAGACTTACCCACACACACAGCGTTATTATTACCAGCTAATTCCCTTGCAAGAGAGTCAATATTGTAAATTTAAACTATTTTGTTGGGTAAAATTTTGCATATACCAAAATAAGTAGTATATTTGCACCGCTCTTTTACAAAAAAGGTGGTTTAAGGAGGGTTGGGTGAGTGGCTTAAACCAGCAGTTTGCTAAACTGCCGATATCGTAAGGTATCCGCTGGTTCGAATCCAGTGCCCTCCGCAATAGAACATTGACAAAAGACCGAGTTTTGCTCGGTCTTTTTTTGTTTCAACTTGCTACCTTGTCATCTACGACAATCAGCACGCAGCGCTTGTGTCCGAGCGCATCGAGCAGGGTGCGCAGATGTTGCTCTACATCGGCACCCCTGTCGATGTGGGGTTCTTCAACTATTTGCAGGGTACGCTCCTCGTCACACTCAATCGCGCGACGTATATCCTCTGCCGTAATGCCGTAGCCAAATAGCGCCTGCGACGTAAGCGTTGTCTCGTCCATAGCCACAGCGTATAGCAAGTGCGCCGTTGTCACCTCTGCAGGGTCGAACATCGCCATTAGCGAGGCACACATATCACCATAGTGACGCTCAGGCGCAAGACCCTCACCGCGTGCATCCTCAATAATGCCACCTACTATACGGCGCATTAGCGCGCACGTACCACTTTCACCCGCAAGCTGTTGCACTATGCGGCAGGCATGCGTTGTCTCGTCGGCAAGTAGCTCTATTGCGAGTCTATCGCTAAAAGATGTAGTTATCGCCTCACCCTGGAGCATTGCCGCCGTGCGCGTAATCAATGCCTCAACTCTCTCTGAAATCTCAATCTGCTTCATTCTTCAATTTAACCATTTTATTCGCATATTTAACGAGAATAATAATCACATATTGTATTCGTAATGGACTTTTTTTGCTACGCTACGACAATCAGCATTAACAATTCTTAACAGAGCCCTTAACATTGTTTAACCTAAAAAATTTTGAAATAAGCACATGGTGCAGGAACTTTGTAGTGAGAAAAAAGATAGTCTATGAAACCGCTACTAATAATCGTTGCATTGTTTGCAACCGTTTGTGCCTCAGCTCAGGTCGTTATATATGGTCATGTGCGTGCTGCAAGCACAAAGGAGAGTGTGGCAGATGCCAACATCATGTTGCAGGACGAGCAAGGCAGAGTGCTCTACGACTACTGCATAAGCGACAGCAAGGGTAACTACTCGTTGGAGTATAGCGGCGACAGAGAGAAAATCAGAGTTGTAGTAACAGGATTCAACATAAAACCGCAGTCGAGGGAGATTGAGGCACGCGCACAGCGTATCAACTTTGATGTAGAGTACTCTGACCTTGAGATTAGGGAGGTAGTGGTGCGTGCGTCATCCGTTGAGCGCCACTCCGACACCATTACCTACAATGTTGCGACATTCATCAATGCTACAGACCACAGCATTGGCGACGTGCTGCGTAAAATGCCAGGACTCACCGTTGGCGAAGCGGGAGACATTAAATATAATGGTAGGGCTATCAGCAAGCTCTACATCGAGGGCATGGATATGCTCAATGGCAGATATGGCATAGCTACAAACAACATTCAAGCTCGGGATATTGCGCGCGTGGAAGTACTCGAAAACCACGAACCTATAAAGGCGTTAAAAGGCCTAACCATACCCGATCAAGCGGCATTAAACCTACGTCTCAAGGAGAGCGCCAAGGGGACATGGAATGGTAGTGCAGAGCTGGGTGGCGGTTACAAGCCCTGGATGTGGAGTGGTGAGTTTAGCGCCATGTACTTCTCCAAGAGGTTTCAAACCATAAGCATGTATAAGACAAACAATATGGGTAACGATGTGTCGCGTGAGTTCACATCACACTATGGAGGTCATGGAGGCGTGTCATCAATGTTGGGCATCCACCATCCCACAACACCCAACATAACACAAAACCGCTATCTCGACAACAACATACACGCTGTTTCGGTAAATGCGATTACCAAACTGAACGAAGATATGGAGTTAAGCCTCAACGCCAATTATGTCCACGATATGCGGCAGGCAGATGGAGCAGCAGTAACGACATACTATATACCCAATGGTGCACCGCTTACCATCACCGAGACGACATCTGCAAGCCACCTCGTCGACAAGTGCGACCTTATGCTTAACCTGCACTCCAACACCCAGAGCCACTATATCGAGGAGAAGTTGTCACTTGGCGGCGCATGGAACAGGGATAGCGGCATCGTGAATAGCGACGGAGAGTTGGTATCACAATACTTCAAGTTACCCAATATCTCGCTGAACAACAACTTATACAATGTCCGCAGATGGGATAAGTGGGTACTTGACTTCGGGTCGGACATAAACTTTGACACCCAACCAGCACAACTCGAGATACGCCCGATGCTCTACAACACCGTGTTAGGCAACGATGACAACCACCCCAATGCCATCCAGACACTCTATGGCAAGCGATTCAGAACCTACAACCATCTAAAAACAGGTTACAAACTTAAGCGCTGGCATGTGATGCTCTCGGCACAACTCAATGCCGATGTGGAGAGTATGGAGTCTTCGCTTAACGCTATTGGCAAGGATGGGAATATCGTGGCTACAACTACCGAGTTTCAAAACGACATACTCTACTCGCGCCTCGACTTTGTGGTTACCCCATCGGTGCAATACGCAATAGGCAGCAAGTTCGTGATGCAGGCAGACCTTCCCATCGACTTGATGTGGCTATATATCGAGGATAGGGTAAGGTATAGCACCACAGCCAACAAACTAAAAGTGCTATGTCAGCCCGCCATAAACATCAGCAGCGCTCTCACGCCCAACCTCAAGCTCACAGCGAAGGCATCGTATAACGAGTATTATGGCGATTTCTACGACTCCTATGAGGGTATATCATGACCGACTACCGCATCATACAGCGCAAGGCGGGCGATATGAACAACATTCGCAGCCAGATGTATGGCATACAACTATCATACGGCAACGCCATAGATGCCATATTTGCAGGCGTCGAAGCCAACTACTCCATCAACCACGCCAACCTGATGTACAACACCCGCTACACAGGTTCGCTCAGCGAGATAGAGGCTGCCGAAATGCCCAATCGCAGCGACTCATACAACATCAAAGCCAACATAAGCAAGCGCTTTGATGCCATCGCGACCACCGCGACCCTATCAGGAGGCTATATGCAATTATGGTCGGAGATATTGCGAGAGGGATGCCTTATACCCTCGGAGTATGGACTCATCACATCCGAGTTGAGCCTCAACACCCGCATCACAAAGACTGTGAGGGTCAACTATAACGCCCTATACAACCGTAGTCTCTCGACAATAGGCAACGGCACACAATCCGCCATCGACCTCTTGAGACAGAGGGCAAGCGTAGACTTCATCATCGCCGAGAGGGTTATATGCCGCGTGGGTGCAGAACACTTCCTTAATAGCGCCATTGAGGGCAAGAACCGCAATACGGTATTTATTGATGCAAGCGTGAGAGTGAAACACAAGCGCATGGAGTATGCCATCGAGGCAGATAACCTGCTAAACAACATCGCCTTTGCAAATGCTACAAACAGCAATAGCATGAGCTACGCATATACCTACACATTGCGCCCCGCATCCATAGTTTTCAGAGTTAAATTCAGCCTAAAGTAGACCATTATGAAGAGAGTAACCCTTTTAGTTCTGTCATTCGCACTCATCATCCCGACATTTGCACAGAGGGCACACATCACACTCAAGGGCGATGATGTCTCGGGCATGGCGTATGTCCAGGGCTACGAGTCAGACAAGATGTGCGAGTTTGTATTCAAGGATAGTTGCAGCCTGGAGCATGGTCGTGGCGAATTGTACTTCGACATGGATGAAGATACCTTTGTAAACCTCCTTATCATCACAGATACGAGGCGATATCTTCAGCAGGTCGTGATGGGCCCTGACGACACCATTGAACTGCACCTCGGCGAGAAGATAGAGATTAGAGAGGATAGAAGAAGATTCAGAGAGCAGTATGCGAAGTTCGACAGAATGAAGGATAGTATAAAGCGTCGCTACAACGCCCTCGACAATAGGCTATGCAGCGAGCGAGTGGGGAGCAAAAGATACAAGCAACTTAAAGATAGCATAGCGATATTGGAGAGCTTCTACTACAATGAGTTTCCCTACACCATCTTTGCCGACTCGGAGTTGACACAAAGCACATATATAGTTCACAGCGCTATTGCCATCAGGTCGCTGGCACGCGCCACACCCCGAGAGCTCGACTCGCTACGCACGACATATGCCCAGAGACTTCCGCACGCCAAGTGTCTGACTGCGGTGGGCGACAAGATTACCGAGCGCTCGGAGAGAGACTCAAAGAGATTTCATCAGTTACTAAACACAAAATAGCTATGAGAAGACTACTTACAACCATGATCGCCATAACCGCGATATTTACAACAACAGCACAGCGCCACTCGTTACAGGAGGCGCGACTCTTTGCCTATAGTAGAACAGATAGATTGATTATAGGCTCGTGCGACATCCACGCCGACTACGATGTAGTGGACACATCGAGGATTGCAGTAGGCTACAAGGCTATCTATCGCAACTCGCCCAATTCGCATCTTGAAGTAAGATACAAGCTGCTGTGTGGCGAAGCTACCTCGCTCTTTTATAGCGTAGCACAACACTACACAAATATGGCACGCTACAAAAACGGTTGGAGCGAAGAGGAACTCGAGGAGTTTTACGCTGCTGGCGATTGTACCATCGTCATACCCACCGAGATATATACTACAAAGGAGGAGATGCGCATACGCCACAACATACCCTTTGCCGATGATATCATCTACGAATACACCCTTCCCACCGCCGATATAAAGTGGCAACTTACGGATGAGACCTGCGAGATACATGGCTACAACTGCGCCAAGGCGAGCGCCATATTTGAAGGTCGCAAATGGGATGTATGGTTTACGATGGAGATACCCATCTCGGAGGGACCATGGCTGCTGCGCGGCCTGCCAGGACTAATACTCCTTGCCGAAGAGAGCGAAGGCGATTTTCGCTTCGAGATGGAGGGCATAGCCAAGGAGAGCGAGGAGATGAGACTCTATAAGTGGAGCACGAAGCGGATTACGAAGAAGCAGTGGATGAAGTATGAGAGGGGAGCGCTCCAAAATCCCTACTCTCAATTTAGCCAAGGCGGCCAGGTGAAGTTCTTCAACTCCAACGGCATGAAAGAGCTGAAGGATGAGTGGACCATACCATACTATCCTATATATAAGTAGGTATATAGGGAGATTAAAGAGTTTAGGGAGTTTAGGAGATAAGGTTCTTGCGAAACCCTAAACTCCTTAAATTCCCTAAACCTTCTAAATAAGAAAAACCACCCAAGCGAACCTGGGTGGTTAACATTCTGTGATGTGCAGCTAACGCGCCGCTATCACAAGGTGTATTTTCGAAATAAATTTGTCGTCAGAGTGGTGTGGTAGTGTTATATCGCAAAAGAAGAACCCCACGGGATAGTACTTTGACGTACAGCCCGTGAAGTAACAATACCCCCTATAGCGGTAGGACGCACACCTTGTCAGAGTGGTGTAGATGTGGCGCTGACATGAGAAAACCCCGGATGGGTAGTACTTGGCGTACGTCCCATTCGGGGTTTTGATTGAAGCGTCGCAGATGCGCCGCTATCACAAGGTGTGATTACTTGTTCTCAAGCTGTGCCTTCAACTCAGCCAAACCTGCGATGTCACCAAGAGTAGTCTTCTCTACCTGTGCGTTAATCTTCTTAACGGTGTTCTTAGTTGCATCTGCAGCAGCGCGACGCTCAGCCTTCTCAGCTGCGTCTGCAGCGCGCTTTGCCTCCTCGAAGATGCGGCTGTGTGAAAGTGTGATGCGCTTTGTAGCCTTAGAGAACTCGAGTACCTTGAACTCAGCAGTCTCACCAGCCTTCAAAGTTGTACCATCCTCCTTAACAGCGTGACGTGCGGGGCAGAAGCCCTCGATGTTCTCGCCGAGTGATACTACAACACCCTTGTCGTTAGCCTCAGTTACAGTACCCTGGTGAACGCTGTCAACGCCATACTGGCTCTCGAAGCCGTTCCAAGGGTTCTCCTCGAGCTGCTTGTGACCGAGTGAGAGACGACGGTTGTCCTTGTTGATCTCGAGAACTACAACCTCGAGCTCTGCGCCTACCTGAGTGAACTCTGATGGGTGCTTAACCTTCTTAGTCCAAGAGAGGTCTGAGATGTGTACGAGACCCTCGATACCATCCTCGATCTCTACGAATACGCCGAAGTTAGAGAAGTTGCGAACACGTGCTGTGCACTTTGTACCTGCGGGGTACTTGTTCTCGATCTCTGCCCATGGATCGGGAGTAAGCTGCTTGATACCCAAAGACATCTTGCGCTCCTCGCGGTCGAGAGTAAGAAGAACTGCCTCGATCTCGT
>JAEZPN010000110.1 GCA_023413645.1 Bacteroidota bacterium | reverse complement strand
AATAGCCGTGAGGAGTTAGAAAAATATATTGTTTGTGATGGTGAATGTACAGCTCCGAGTGTCGATTTTGAGAAACACTCATTAGTTATTGCTCACGGCGGATGTACTAATGGTATTCACCAAATAGGTGTGTCGAAATTTGTCAAATTCGCAGACGAAAAGTATGGCTTGTATATTGACATAGTAATGGGATGGACTGATGCGCCTGAGCTTTGGACATACGCAATTATTACTGATAAACTCAGCGGACAAAACAGTGTTGAGTTGTTTGTTGATATAGAATCTCTGTAATTATAGAACTATGTTAAATAAAATATAATAAGACTATGAAAAACTTAATTTACAACTCTCTGCTATGCTCGCTTATTATGGGTGTGGTAGTTCTGTTTGTTGGCTGCGACAAGTCAGCAGGAGACGAGGCAACCAAGCTGGGTGTGAAGATTGCTATTGAGTCAACGACCGACTCGTCAATCTCGTTTCAGATTGAGTCTGCGAATGCCACTGAGGTGAAGTATATCGTGGCTAAGGCCTCGGAGGGTATGTGCAATGCTGAGCAGATCTTGGCCGATGGCAAGCCATCGAAGATAAACGAGGCGTACACAGTGAAGGTATATAACCTTGAGCGCAACACTCCATACCTCATTGCCGTAGCTGCGAAGAACAGCAAGGGCGTGGAGGTGGCCTACGAGATTGCAACCACAGCATCACAGCACTACGATGAGGTGGCCCTCGACTTTGGCCTTGTGCGTCGTCTGCTTGATGAGCAGTATGCCGACACCGATTTCGCACTCCTCTTTACCGATGTTAATCCCGAGTGCGAGCTTACCCTGGTGTTCAATGCCGAGCCAGGCGAGATGCTTCCCGAGGGTAGCTACACAACAGATGGCGGTATCAATGCGGGTATCGATGCCAAGCGTTCGTTCATAAGCTTTGCAGATGGCAGCGAGCCTATCTATTTCGATAGGGTGGATGTAGAGGTGGATATTCCTAACCAGGAGCTTAGAGACAGATACTCTATCAGCGCCAGCCTCTATGCGGGCGACACGCTCTACAAGGTTGAGATATATGACTACGTTGGCGATATGCCCCACTACGACATATCTAATATAGAGTTTAACTGCCCCGACATCCGCAAGAGGGAGCAGGGCAAGCGTGCGACGATAGCCTTCAACACGCTCGATGGCAAGGCTACGCTTGTTCTTGAGGCGCATCTTGTCAAGCAAAACGAGATGTACTTGGAACCTGGCCAGTATAGCGTTAATAACGCCGAGGAGTTCGCAGCAGGCGATATCGAGGCACACAACTCGTGGTTCATCGCTAATGGCTGCTATGGTGAGCTTGCCAGTGGCACAGTTAACATCTCGATAAACGATGAGTATGAATATATGTTCGATGTAGATGTTGTTGACGCGTTGGGCCGTGAGGTTACATTCGAGTATTGCGGCTTGCTACCAGATTTCATGGAGTTTGACCGTCAGTTTGCGCTTGACAGCGTAGCAATCAACGAGGTTGAGAGCGGCAGATACCATATAGATTTTGGCGGTGACTACACCCTATCTCTCGACATCTACGCCGAGGAGCTTGCTGAGGGCGACTACCCTATCACAGATGCAGCAGGGGCTCAGGTGCCATATGTAGACGTAGCAACCCTGAGATTCGGCACTCCATTGGGCGAGGTAGCTATCAAGGGCGGCGAGGTGCGCATTCTGCTGATTGACGATGACCTTGTTGAGTTTAGTTTTGAGCTACGCGCAAGGGATGACTACTACATCTGGAAGGGCAAATACTATGGCGCAATATAGTGCGTAGAGCATCCCTCAAAGGCACATAAAAGAGACTACTTACGGGGCTGAATAAAGAATAAGGGGTTGTCCGCACGGACAACCCCTTAACTTTGCGATATCGCGCTTAATTACTTGATAGCAATTGCGTCGATCTCAACGCGCGCACCCATAGGCAATGCTGCAACCTGGTAGCAGATGCGTGCGGGCTTGTCGCCTGTGAAGAACTCAGCGTAGATAGCGTTCATTGCTGCGAAATCAGCGATGTCTGCCAACAATACTGTAGTCTTTGCTACGTTATCAAATGTGTAGCCAGCCTCCTCGAGGATGTAACCGAGGTTTGTGAGTGCCTGACGAGTCTGTGCCTCTACGCCCTCTGCCATAACGCCTGTTGCGCCGTCGATGGGCAACTGACCAGAGATATAGAGTGTTGCGTCGTGTGCGATAGCCTGTGAGTAGGGACCTACAGCCTTAGGAGCCTTGGGTGAAGCGATAACTTTTTTCATTTCTTTATAGGTTTTAATTGATTTGTATTATCTTTGTTGCAAAGATAACGATAATTTGGAATAATATTATGAAACGCACGATTTTATTTTCAATCACCCTCCTTATTTCCGCACTCCTTGCTGTGGGCTGCTGCGACTGCCGTAAGCGTAGTAAGCTCGAGAAACCACTCGTGGGCACCACATGGCAGCTTGTGCAACTTATGGGTAGAGAGGTTGTTGCTACGGGCGATAGCTTCACCCTATGCTTCAGCGATAACGGCACAGCCGCAGGTGCTGGCGACTGCAACCGCTTCACTGTGACCTACACCGTAGACAAGAGCCGCGCCCTCGATATAGATAACCTCGGTTCCACACGCCGCTTCTGCGAGAACCATGTTATGGAGAATGCCTACTACGACATGCTTGAGGGTGTTACGCACTACGAGATGGATGGCGACAATATGCTTCTTCTGAAGAATGGCACGCTTGTTGGCATCATGCACGCCGTTGAGAGCAAATAAAAAGTATATTTTGTCGTTACGCTTGCCCTCGAAATCCTCATTTACGCTTTAGTAAACTGCGGTTTCTCGGGCTTCGCAAGCCTAAAACTATATCTTTTTATTTACTCTCAATAACAAAAATAGTAGAGGGGTTGTCCGCGTGGGCAACCCCTCTGTCGTTAGTGTTATGTTAGAAATTCAGGCCAAAGCCTATCGAGAGTGCGTGAGTCTTGATGTTCGCAGGCGCTGTAAGCTCTATGTCTACCTCGGGCGAGTTGATGTCTATGTCGACAGTCGTAGGGTAGAGGTTGAGGCCGTAGCGCATGAAGAATGTGAAACGGCCAATGTCGCAACCCAATGTTGGTGCGAGGTAGAAGCCGGGCATTGCCCATTCGTTCATGCTGAATCCCGTGCGGAGCGAGATATATGGCGAGCGGCCGCTCTTGAATGGCGAGTACTTGGTCTCCAAGAATACGGGGACATAGAAGGTGCTCACCACGCTGTTGACATCGACATAGAATCCGACACCCATACCCACAGCAACGCCATGGCCGAGGCGCGCACCATGCACGGTGCTGATGCCAATATCGCTGCCGCCACCGAGCGTCACGCCACCAGCAGCCTCCACATTACCCCAATAGCCCCTTTTGTGGTAGTTGTACTTTGTTGTCTGGGCACTCGCACCCACCGTAATAAATGTAAGTGCGACAAGAATTAGAAGAACTCTTTTCATAGATGTAATCTGTTATGTTGTTTTATGTGTGACACCGCCATTCTCGCTTTCTGACATCGAAAGCCAAAATTCTTTTCCTGGCTACAAATTTACCCCCCCCCTTGAATTTTCCAAATTTTTGGGTAACAATTTGAGGGTGAGGGAGTAAGATTTCTGCATATCACATAAATATGCGAGGTGATGATAGACCTCGTATCTGCTTCTTCGTGTTTGCGGGTTCAAAAAAATGCACCCGCAACAGTACTGATTGCCCGCGGTGTTTGCGGGTACTCGCTATGGTTTTGAATGTTGTCATCCTGAGCGTAGCGAAGGATCTCCTCCCAGTCAACACAAAGACAATGTCACCAACCTCGTCATTGCGAGTAGGATTTTGCTCGACATGGCAATCTCTTTTGCGCAGTGTGTCATGCTGAGCAGCGCGAAGCATCTCCTCGCTGGTCGGCTTCGAGGGGATTCTTCGTTACACTCAGAATGACAGCGCAGAGTGCCATTGCTAATTACTCATTACTAATTATTTTAGAATCCCACATCGCTACGCTCCTCGGAATGACAGCACGTAGCGCAAAAAATTGGGCCGTCGTACTTCACAGCAGACGGCCCTCACACAATGGACACAAACAATTATTAACTTTTTACACCATAAAATTTATATCTTCAGCTATGCCCACGGGCTGTGCAGCAAACAGTTTGCACCTCCCGTTGGGTGACGATCCGGCTCTCATTAACCCTTTAACTTTGGCGGGATCCTCGTTTTTTGCTACTAACCTTAAACTTATTTTTAGTTATTTCTATTTGTTTCTGGTGCAAATATATGACAATAAATCTAATGTTCCAAACAAAAAATACTTATAGCAGCATAAGCAAAAACTATAAAGAGGGGAATATATGCTTTGCGGTGTGCAAAACTATATACTCCCCTCAAGTTTTATGAGTTGACTATATCGTGACAATCAGCGCATTATACCGTAAGATTAGAGTATGAAAACTCGCAGAAAACTTTGCGCAGATATAAGGATATAATCAAAATATTTTTAACTAATTTCTATATTTTTTTTCGACTGCCTCGTCGTTATCCTCGGGAATGAGGTTCATCTGCTCCAAAGACTCGCTATCCTCGTCGAGCTCGCCAATCATCTGCAATGACTCCTCCTCGACATAGAATGTCGATATCTTAACGTGGTTCTTATCCTCCTTAACGCCGAGTTTGATAAGCTTCGAGGCCGAGGTAATAATGCTCTGGCCGCCCGAAGCGATAGACTTCTTAACATCGCCCATAGCCGCAGTGGTCTTCTGGAACTGCTTCTCCACCTCGTTGAAGCGCTCGGCAAAGATCTGCGTGCGCTTGATCATCTCCTCGGCTGTCTCCACAATCTTCTTATGGCTGCCGAGCTGGCGGCTCTGCGTCCACATAAGCTCGAGGATGCGGAGGTTCATATACATAGTCTGCGGGCCAAGGATAAGTACACCCTTGTCGTAGGCATACTTCCAAAGGCCGTTGTCGTTCATGAGCGCGAGGTTGAGCGCGCCCTCGTTGTGCATATACATAATCACAAAGTTGAGCTTCGAGTATCCCGTCTTGAGGTACTTCGTGTAGTCCTTCTTTGCGAGTATGTCCACCTGGCGGCGCACCGCGGCGATATGCTCGGCGCAGTACTGCGACTTTGTCTTCTCGTTATCCTCACACTCCTTGCCGATATAATGCGAGTATGCCTTGAGGTTGACCTTCGAGTCCACGATAACATCTCGGTTGTTGGGGAAGTGGAGCACGAAGTCGGGGATAAGACCCTTCTCCTCGTCATCCTTGATGCTCGAACCGAACTCATCCTTCAACGACTCCTGTGTTGAGTACTGCTCGCCCTCCTTTAGACCGAGGTCCTCGAGAAGTTGGCGTAGCTTAAGCTCGCCGAAGTTACCCTGCACCTTAACCTCTCCCACAAGGGCGCGTGTAAGGCGCTCGGCAGTCTCTCCGAGGTCGCGGCTATTCTTCATATTAGCCTGGATGGTGGCATCGAGGCGTGTCATTGTCTCGTTGTGCTCCTTGCTTGAGGTGTTGAGTGCCTCCTGCATAAGCTTAAGGCTCTGGCGCAGGGGGTCGACAATCTTCGATACCTGCTCAACGTTACGCTCGCCGAGCTCCTCCTCGCGAGCCTTAAGTACCTGCTCCGAGGTGGTGCGCATCTGCTCGCTAAGTAGCTTCATCTGCTTGTCGAGCTGCTCCTTGTTTGTCGCTTTGAAATCTTCCATTTGGCGCTGCTGCTCCTCGCGGAGGTGGGCAATCTGCTTGTCCTGCGCCTCCTTGAGCATCGCCGTCTGCTTGTCGTACGACTCTTTGAGCGCTGCCGTCTGCTTCGCCTGCTCCTCGCGGAGCTGGGATAGCTGCTTCTCATGAGACTCCTTAAGCTCTGATGTCTGCGTTGTTAGCTCCTCGCGAAGGTGCGCCAACTGATTCTCGTATGACTCCTTGAGCACGGTAGTCTGTCTCTCGAGGTCCTCCTTGGCATCGGCCTTAATTAATGTGATTTGATCCTCGAGGTGCTGGCGCGATGTGCGCTCAATGTCGCGCTCCGAGCGTAGGGTGGTGGCCTCAGAGCGTAGCGCTTCGAGGCGCTCCTCGCTCTTTGCGAGCAACTCCTTGCTTTCGGCTAACTGTGCCTCGAGATCGCTGCACTTTGCCGCATCGCCATTTGTGGCACAGCTACGACGGCCTACTATAAAACTTGCCGCCGACATAATTACGACGACGGCAAGGGCTATTACATAGTATATCTCCATATAATCTTATCTATTTGGGTTGTCCGTAGCGGGACTTATGCAGACTACTCTGCGAGGGTGCGCTTACGCAACTTCACGACATTCTCCACGTGGTGTGTATGTGGGAACATGTCGACGGGCTGCACAGCGAGTATCTCATACATCTCGGCAAGAAGTGCAAGGTCGCGCGCCTGTGTCGAGGGGTTGCAACTTACATATACCATGCGCTCGGGTGCTGCACGCTTGATAACATCCAAGACGCGCTCATCGACACCTGCACGTGGTGGGTCGAGGATGATGACATCGGGACGACCGTTGCGTGCGATAAACTCGTCGCTCATCACATCCTTCATATCTCCAGCGTAGAACACCGTATTCTCGATGCCGTTAATCTCGGAGTTAATCTTTGCATCCTCAATAGCCTCGGGTACATACTCCACACCCACAACCTTTGCGGCACGACGTGCGCAGAAGTTGGCGATGGTGCCCGTACCTGTGTAGAGGTCGTAGAGGACATCCGTGGGCTTAAGGTCGGCAAAGTCGCGCGTAACTTTGTAGAGCTCGTATGCCTGCTCCGAGTTTGTCTGGTAGAATGACTTAGGACCCACCTTGAACTTGAGACCCTCCATCTCCTCGATGATGTGGTCTTTGCCTGCGAAGCAGATGGGCTCGCGGTCGCCGAGAGAGTCGTTCCACTTCTCGTTCACCATGTATATGAGCGATGTGATCTCGGGGAACTCCGCCTTGAGGTGCGACATAAGGGCGTTGATGCGCTCGGTGTCGTTCTCGTTGAACACGACGATTACCATTATCTCGCCCGTAGAGGCTGTGCGGATAACCATCGTGCGCATAAGACCCTCATGTAGGCGTGCGTTGTGGAACGAGTAGCCATGCTCGATGCAGAAGGCCTTTGTTGCAAGGCGAATGCGATTCGAGATGTCAACCTGAAGGTGGCAACGGTTAATATCGAGGACCTTGTCGAAGCAACCGGGGATGTGGAAACCCACAGCGGGGGTAGAGGCGATGTCGCCAGCCTCGGCAATCTCCTCGTATGTCAACCAGCGCTTATCTGCGAAGGTGAACTCGAGCTTATTGCGGTACTCACGTGTACGCTCCGAACCGAGACATGGGCGCACCTCGGGAATCTCGAGGTGTCCGATGCGCACAAGCTGATCCTCAACCTGTGTGGTCTTCTGCTTGAGCTGCTCCTCGTAGGGTAGGCTCTGCCACTTGCAGCCGCCACATACGCCAAAGTGCTCGCAGAATGGCTCGACACGTAGGGGTGACTTCTCCACGAAGCGCACGATAGTGCCCTCCATATAGCGGCGGTGGTGCTTACGTATCTGTACGTCTACCACATCGCCAGGCACGGCCATAGCCACAAAGACAACCTGGTTGTCAACCTTACCCATTGCCTTGCCCTCGGCAGCAAGGGTTGTGATATGTAGTCCCTCAATTAGGGGGTAATCCTTTCTTCTCTTTCCCATAATAACAGTTATATGCGGTTGCTAAAAGGCCTTTGTTCTATTCTCCTCGGCATCCTTCTCCAGAGCCTCGTCGCCCTCCCACTCGAAGAACTCGAAATTGTCGCAGCCCTTAAGACGGAAGCGTGTGTAGGTGATGGGGAGACCCATAGCTACGAACTTTGTCTCGTAAGCAGTCTTTACCGAGAGCACCTCGTCGGCATATCCCGAACCATAGATGTCGTCGTTCTGCACCTCTACGTTGAGACCCAAGCGCTCGATAACGGCGGCGGTGTAGGCATACAAGTGCTTAGAGTCTGTCTTGAGGTTGATAACGCCATCCTCTGCGAGCATCTTCTTGTAGTCGGCGAGGAATAGGGGTGATGTGAGGCGCTTCTTTGCACGGCGGCTCTTGAGTTGTGGGTCGGGGAAGGTGATCCAAATCTCCGAAATCTCGCCAGGGGCAAAGAACGAGAGAATGAACTCGATTCGTGTGCGCACGAAGCCCACATTCTCCATGCCGCGCTCCGTAGCTGTCTTTGCGCCACGCCACATGCGGGCACCTTTGATGTCAATGCCGATGTAGTTCTTGTCGGGGTTGCGCTCCGCCAAGGCTACGGTATATTCGCCACGACCACAACCCAACTCCAAGATGATGGGGTTGTTGTTGTGGAAGAAATCCTCGTGCCAGCGACCCTTTAGGGGGTGGTCCTTATGGAAGATGTCGTCAAACTCGGGCTGCACCATGCACTTGAACGTGAGGTTCTCAGCAAACTTTCTTAATTTATCTTTTCCCATGGGGTAGTGTTTTAGCTTCTTCTACTTTACTTCGGGCTCGCCGATAACGATGCCCACAGAGCTGATGCCCTCAACAAGGGTGTCGGGCGCGATGTGGAACTTATACTCGCCACAACGACCCAATACAACATCCTTGCGATAGAGGAATGTCTGCTCCTCGGGGCGTACCTCCTTGATGTGTGGTATGCGGAGTGTGAAGTGCTCCTGTGTAACCATCGAGTCGGGAGATATAGCCAAGATGCGTAGGCTTACAGAGTCAGCAGTGTAGCCATTGCCATAGCGCACTACGATAGATATGTCACGCTTCGAGAGCGAGTCGGTGTTGTCGTATGTAAACTCCTCCGGAGTGCTCCATGCGTCACTCTTTACGTCGTGCATCTCGATGCTGTGCGCCTGCTTGTTGCACGACACCGCTATAGTTGCGATGAACGCTAATGCGAGGTATATCAAGCGTCGCATCTGCTACTCGTTGTTTTTGTTGTTATTGTTCTCGCCTCCGCGCTCACGACGCTCGCCATTGCGGCGATTGCGGTGGTGATGACGACGACGGTCGTTACGCTCACTGCGCTCGGGACGCTCGTTGTTCGCTGCCTCAGAACTTTGTGACTGTGTAGGTGCCTCAGGAGCATTTTCGCGTGGCTCGCGATTTTCGCTGTTCTCGCCACCCTCGCCATTGTTGTTACGGCGGTCACGGCGGTCGCGACGATCACGTCTATCGCGACGCTCACGGCGCTGCTCACCCTGCTGTGGCTCGTCGTTACCCTTTGTCTCCTTAGCCTCGGGCGCTGTCTGCTCTGTGGGCGCTGTCTGCTCCGCTGTTGCCTCCTGTGCCTCGCCCTTATTACCACGGCGCTTATTACGCTTGTTACGCTTTGTCTTGTTGTCGAAGCGTGTGATGCTATCCTCCTGGCTGCGGTATGTTGGCTCCTCAACTCTTGTCTCGTCACCCTCGCCAATAAGTGTCTCGGCCTTCTCGCCATTGCGGTTAAGAGCGATAATCTCTCTTACGCGGCTGATGGGTAGGGTTGTGAGGTTTGCCATGGTGCCCTTGCTTGTCGAGAAACTCATTGTGCCTGCCAAGGGGTCGATCTTAACCAAGAACCACTCGCCATCGAGGGTCTGCAATGGCTCACGCAAGCGTGGAATGGTGCGACGTGCATCGGCATATACGTCGTACTCGTACATCAAGCAGCACTTCAACTTTGAACACTGGCCCGCCAACTTCTGGGGGTTGAGCGAGATCTCCTGCATGCGTGCGGCGTTAGTCGTCACGCTCGAGAAGCTCGAGATCCACGATGCACAGCATAGCTCACGGCCGCAAGCACCGATACCACCGATGCGACCCGCCTCCTGGCGTGCGCCAATCTGCTTCATCTCGATACGTATGTGGAAGCGCTCGGCAAAGACCTTGATAAGCTCGCGGAAGTCGACACGCTCGTCGGCGATGTAGTAGAAGATAGCCTTGAGCTTATCGCCCTGGTACTCCACGTCGCCAATCTTCATGTTGAGGCCCATGTCGGCAGCAATCTGGCGCGAGGCAATCATCGTCTCGTGCTCCAACGCTATGGCCTCCTGCCAGCGCTCGATGTCGTAGGGGCGTGCCTTGCGGTATATCTTTTTGAACTCGCCATTATGGGGGTTGAAGCCCACACGACGCATTTGCTTAGCCACCATGTCGCCCGTGAGCGAGATGATGCCGATGTCGTGACCTGGTTGTGCCTCCACGGCAACGATGTCGCCGCGCTTAAGCTCCAGGTTATTAACATTCTGGTAGTATGAGCGGCGTGTGTTCTTGAAGCGCACCTCGAAGATGTCGGTGGGGATGTTGTTTGGATACTCCTCGAGCCAGTCGGTCTCGTGGAGTTTGTAACAACCCTCCGATGCGTGTGCTTCGATCTCGTCGCCGCAGTCGCAGAATGTGCAACCACGACCAATATCTGGAATATGTCTCTTGTTACAACTCATTTTCAGTTATAGTATATATATCGGGGTAAAGATACAAAAAAAACAGCAAACATAAAAGCACTAAGCTAAAAGTTTACCAAAGAGAGATAAATTCTGCTAAAAACGCAGAGACACCGAGAGCGTGAAGAGGCGCGGGTAGGCGTAGCTTAGGCGGTTGGCAAAGGGGGTTACATCTGTGCGACTGCCGACCTTACGAAGCGATATACGATGCTCCTCATAACCACTATATATCACATTGCTACCCAGTAGGTTACGCGCGGAGAATTGTAGACTTAGAGACATGTTGTCTCGGAGTCTAAAATACTTCGATAGAGCGAGGTCTATGGTTGCAACGTCGGGTAGTCGCTGCTGAAATTTGAGTGCCTCCTTCTCCTCGGCTGAGGCGGCATAGGAGAGTATGCGCTCCGTGCGGCGAACAACTGAAGGTGTGACATAGCTGAGTGCCCAATACTGCACCGAGGCGCGTGCCATCCAGCCGTTATGCCTGAAGCAGATATCGCCATATAGTGCGATTTCGGGTGCTCCGACATGGTGCCCGCGCATATGTGATACAGAGGTGGCAATCAAAGTGTTATCGTTGTCGCTGTAGGTGATAACAGTGGGGTCGCGGTGGTAGCGATACTGCGCCAGGTTTATGGCAAACGTTGATGTAAGAAAGCGCGACCATGTAGCCTCGGCAGTAGCCTCGATGCCGTAGTGTATACGGCCGATGCCACTAACCACAGCGTCGGAGTATTCGCCTGCAAGATCGTCGTAGTAGCGCACAACATCTGCCTCGCGCGTGGTGGAGTTGAGGTATATTGCGGCGTTTAAGCGAAGGCGCTTTGCGGTATAAGAGTAGGCGAGTTCCGCAGAGATTGTTGTGGCCAGTTCGGGCTTTGCAACCATGCGGTTGTTGTACTCGGGCTGTAGGAATATGTCGTCGCCGTTTGGACTGTTTGCACCAAGCATAAATGCTGCGCTTAAACTGTGATTATCAATGGCATATCGACATGAGGCGTTGAGCATGGCGGGGGTGAGCGTTATGCCCGTTGAGCGACCATATGAGGCGTTTCCCGCAAAGAGTTCCTTCTCGAAATATCCGCGTCGCCATATATGTTCGGGTGTCATCTGTGCACCCACCATAAAGTCGAGGTCGGAGATGCTCCAAGCCGCAGTGGCATAGAGTTTTAGGCCGATGCGTCCCAAGCGGTAGTCGTAGCCATAGCGGTCGCCCTCTTTAACAACATTATCGGGATTACGAAGGTTATTATCCGTTAGGTGTGAGTATGTTGCATCGTCCTCGAGGTAGTAGTCGATATCGCGAATATGCGTAGCGCCCATAAGGTCGTCCATTATCCTAAATCTTCGCTCACTATCGCCCTGAAGCTCTGAGCCATACTCAACGTCCACAATGCCGATGCGACTACTAAAACCCGCGTTTACAGCGAGGTGTGAGATGTTGGTGCGTCGAAGGGTGACAGCATAGCGCGCCGAGCCATCTTGCTGCAAGGAGTTTGTGTGGTAGAGTCTATCCCAGTCGATTTGTGTGTATCGAATGTTGTTTGTGCTCCACGCATTTGCAACCTCAATCTGCTCGTTATCAGCGTAGTACGACGGCATATATTTATAGTTGTCGGGGGCGGGAGTCGGGGCGTTGAACCACGTTAGTGACGAGGTGCCCATGCGTTCGAAATAGGCGTTTGCAGTGAGTGTAAGGTCTGTAACCACGGTGAGCCTACGTTGCCATATGGCAACTACCTCGGGGCGGAGTGAGGTTGCCACGCGCGAGTTACGTACCTTGCCATTCTGTATGCCCCATGCAGGGTTGTAGAGGGTGTTGTGTGTGAGACTGTATGCCTCATCTGTCGATGCCTGGCGCAGTCCTCGCTGAGACCATGGTAGAGCGACAATAATATCAAACCTGTTGTTTCGTCCGTTGTATGTTGCGCCCACAGCCAGGTCTACGGAGTTAGTAAATACTCCCTCTACATATATATCGCGTCCCGTGCGTACGCGTGCGTAGTCCATGATTTTCCATCCCTCCTTTAGTGGTACGCCATATTTGTCGATACTATATGCGCCACGGTGGCTGATACCCACGAGGTAATCCTTGCCTGCGATGTCGGCACGTAGATATTGTCTATCGTAGAGGCGAGAGTCTGTAAGGATGGTGGTAGTGCGCCCTGTGGTGGCTGATAGGTGGGCGTGGGCGATGCCATTCTGCTCGTTTGTAGCGTATCCCAACCCCTTTAGTGTGCGAAGCGTTGTATAGTCAACCTCGGTATAGCCAAAGAGGTTGCGGCTCTTAGATAGGCGCTCACCGCGATATGTGTTAGAGGCGTAGGAGAGGGCGTAGCGTGAGTTGGGGGCGTAGTGTCTGCTCTCGCTCTCAACTATCAGGGTGTCGTTGAGGCCACCCCATAAAGAGAGGTCTGTGTCATCCTCTTTGTAGAATTTGAAGTCTCTATAATCCAATTCTTCATACTCCTGCGCACTGCTTCGTTCTATATGTAGGAGCAAGGCAGCGACAACGAGGGTTAGGTATCGTATAAATCTCTTCATCAGTACTACAAAGTTATAATTTTTTTTATAACTTCGCCCTAACAAACACTTATAAGCGATGAAACGTATTGTAAATCCGTGGGTCGATGTCGAGGGCTATGGCTGCTTCGGTTGTGCACCCCATAACGAGAATGGATTAAGGCTGGAGTTTTACGAAGATGGTGACGACGTCGTTGCGGTGTGGACACCCCGCATAGAGTTTCAGGGGTGGAACGATACCCTTCATGGTGGTATTCAGGCGACGCTGGCAGATGAGATAGCAAGCTGGGTGATATTCCGCAAGCTACAGGTGGGAGGCGTGACCTCGAAGATGGAGGTTAAGTACTTGCGTCCTGTGCTTATCAGCGAGGGTGACATCACACTTCGCGCTCGCATCGTAGAGAAGCGTCGCAACCTTGTGCGTGTGGCCGTAGAGATAACAAACGCCCGAGGTGAGCGTACGACAGAGGTGGAGTGTCTCTATTTTACTTTCAGCGAGGAGCGCTCGCGCGAGGAGTTTTACTTCCGTCCATTCCTTACAGAGGACGAGTTATAACGACTATTGCTAATTACACATTACTCATTAAAAAAAGAGATAGGCTACCCAAATGGATAGCCTATTCTCTTTTTGTATAGGGTTTAGGATTACTCTGCCTGCATTGCTGCATAAGAGATGCTCAAGGCCTCAGCCTTACGGAGCTCCTGCTTAACAGCAGTAAGCTTACCTACTGTAGCCTCCTTATCAACTCGCAAGTTAACCACAATATCCTTAGGGCTTACACCCTTAGTCGCAGTTGTTGCGCTAATGAAGTTGCGAATATCCTCAACCTCCTGTGTCTTATCATTAAGCTGAATCTTCAAAGCATCCTCGTCCGCCTTAGCGTTCAATGGTTTACCCATCCAGATGTTTACAAGATCCTTCTTGTCGAGCTCAGTGATCTCATTAGCCTGGGGCATCTGAACCTTTACCAACGGATCAACCTCACGCATTGTAGTTGCTGCCATGAAGAAGAAGAGCAACATAAACACGATATCGGGAAGTGAAGAGGTCGACATAGCGGGCACTTCACGCTTGCCCTTTTTTGCCATTACTGCCATAATTACTTCTTTGTTTGATCGTTAGGTTCTGCCTCAGATATCTTCATAGGAACAGCCTTGCGGATGTTACCTGCCTGGATGTCGTCGAGCTCGTCGTAGCCTACACCATATACCAAGCGAGCGATGTCGTCGCGGTAGAGGCTGAAGGCGTGAGTAAGCTCATCCTGCACCTGAAGATAGATCTTATACTTTGACTCGTTATCTGCCTTAAGAGAAACAAGACCTTCGCTGATGTCATAAGTCTGGCCATCGATCTCGGTAGCCTTCTTATTAGACTTGTCTGCGTCTACGAGGAAGTGGTACACCTCACGTGAGAGACGTGAGTGACCAGCCGAACGCTTAAGGTCGTTAGCACGATACTCATCAGTACCAACCATGATACTACCGTTACGTGATACGTTTACCTTAAGTACGTTACGCTCGTTAACATCAACATCGTTCTGCTGCTCTGTGGGGTCAATCCAGGGCGGAAGCGTACGCTTCATACCTGTGTCGACATCCATCGTAGTGGTCACCAAGAAGAATATCAACAGCAAGAATGAAATATCCGCCATTGAGCTGGAGTTGATGTCTCCAACCTTTCTCTTAGATTTTGCCATACACTACTTATAAGATTTGAAAAGTCTACCGAAAAATGCGAAGAGAACAGCTACGCCAGTCATACCTGCTACGATATAGCAAATGGTGATGCTAATATCAGCAATCATGTAGTCCTTAGCGCCGAATACCTCACGAGTTGCTGGGTCAGTACCAATACCGAGGTCATAACCTGCAGCATCCTGCAAACGGATACCGTCGTTCCATCCGTGACTAACAGCAAAGTAGTATGCAACACCAACAACAACTGCGGCAATTGCACCAACAATAGCTACAGAGATAAGAGTCTTAGGATTCTGAATCCAACCCAAGATAACACTTGCGATTGCAAGCAAGATGATAAGACCGAAAAGAATGTAGCCCCAGATCATTACAACGCTAGTAGCATTAGCCAAAGCAATCATGTTCTCGCCCTCGACAACAGCGTTCTTGTTAGCAACCTTAGACGCTGCGATATTCTCCTTCATGATGTCAACGTTAGTCTTGTAGATCTGGAGAGTGTCGTTAGTTGCCTTGAAGTCTGCAACAACAGCCTCAGCTGCTGCGCGCTCCTTCTTCTGTCGTGCATTGAGGTTCTTGTCGCCGAGCTCCTTGATAGTTGCCTCAGCAGCCTCAGCAGCAGCCTTCTTCTCGGCTACCTTTGCCTCGTATGCGGGAATGTGAACCTCCTGTGTCTCCTTGAGCTTAGCCTCCTCAGCCTCAATCTGCTCGAGAGTAAGCATGTCGTCACCAATCTGATTAGCAACGAACTCACCCATCATCGCTACACCCTCCTCTACAGTGGCAGCGTTCTGAACGGCTGTTGTACTACCTGTAATCTTTGAGTTCTCAGGCGCACCAACACCCACCAAACACAACCAACCTGCTACGGCTACAGAGCCAAGAAGTAGTGCGATGAGGAGTATTATTCTAAATATTTTCATAGTGAAATTTTCTTAATTATTGTTGCTCCAAATTAGCGCTTGTTGTATGCCTGAAGCATGTCAACCAACTGGATTGAGCTATCCTCCATCTTAACAACCTGTGACTCGATCATAGCGAGGATCAAGTTGAAGATACACTGAAGAATAACAGCAGCGATAAGACCGAGCATTGTAGTCAAAAGAGCCACCTTGATACCACCTGCAACGACTGCGGGAGAGATAGTTGCCTGAGCCTGGATATCATCGAATGCCTGGATCATACCAACAACGGTACCCATGAAACCGAGTGATGGAGCAAGAGCGATGAACAATGAGATCCAAGAGAGACCGCTCTCCATGTTGCCCTGCTGAACTGAACCGTAAGAAACAACAGCCTTCTCAACTGACTCAAGACCCTGGTCGAAACGCATAAGACCCTGGTAGTAGATTGAAGCGATAGGACCACGCTTGTTGCGGCAGTACTCCTTAGCAGCCTCAACACCCTCAGTGTTAAGGATCTCCTCAACGCGAGCGATGAACTTCTTAGTGTTGATTGCAGACAAACCGAGGTAGAAAAGACGCTCTACAGCGATAGCCATACCAAGAATCAAACAGAGCAAGGGCAAAATCATCCAGCCCCAACCACCCTCGAGGAACTTCTTCAAGAGTGAGAAGTGCATAGGTGCACCCTGCAACTCAGCCTCAGCAGTCTCATCAGCCTCAGCTGCGTCTACAACCTGCTCAACGTTAGCCTGCTGTGCAGCCTCCTCGTTAGCCTCCTGTGCGAAAGCAGCGCCGAATGAGAGAGTGGCAGCTGCCAAAACCATAAATAATTTTTTCATAGTGTTTTGATAGTTAAAATTTGTAATTTTTAGTAGTTGTTTTCTCTATATTTTTGTTTGTTAACAGTTTTTCGTTTCCTGGCATTGTTCCGCTTTTATGCACCATTTTTGGTGTTTATGCTGGTGTCTAACGCATGGAACAGTGTGTCAATCAAAACATTACGCCAATAAAGTGGACATATACCCTATGGTTTGCCCCACTTTTTAGACATTTATCAGTGCGAAATATACGGATAATTTTCCGAAATTCCAACCCCTTTACAAAGTAAATTCACCACGTAGAGGGCGATGCATCAAATTGAGTGTTTCCGAAAGAGGCAAATTTTTGCCTAAAACGTACATGAGTTTTGTCACTGCAGCCTCGATGGTCATGTCGTGTCCCGATACCACGCCAGCCTCCTGCAATGCCAAACCTGTCTCGTACAAGTGCATCTGCACAGCGCCATCTTTACACTGCGAAACATTGACCACGATAACACCCTTGGCGATAGCCTCCTTAACCAACTCTACGAACCACTCCGACGTGGGTGCATTACCCGCGCCGTAGGTCTCGAGTACAACGCCGCGCACGCCGCTGTCGATGAGCATGGCGCGAAGTGTTGAGGGACGAATACCGGGGAAGAGTTTTACGACAATGACATCGTTGCACAACGACTCGCTGATGCGGAACTCATCCGAGAAGTCGGGTGCGTAAGGTGCGATGTACTGAGTGTTATACTGGATGCTCACGCCCACATCTGCAAGGGCGTGATAGTTGAACGACGCAAAGGCGTTGAGGGCCTCGGCGCTATGCTTTGTGGTGCGGTTGCCGCGCATCAACTTATTCTGGAAGTAGAGTGCTACCTCGGGCACGATGGGGTTACCCTCCTCGTTGCGAGCGCCTGCAATCTCGATTGCTGTGATGAGGTTCTCGCGGCCGTCGGTACGGAGTATGCCGATAGGAATCTGGCTACCTGTGAAGATGACGGGCTTGGCGAGGTTCTCAAGCATGAAGCTGAGTGCTGCTGCCGAGTAAGACATTGTGTCTGTGCCATGTAGCACAACAAAACCGTCGTATTTTGAATAATTATTGCGGATAAGTCGAGCCATGTCTACCCAGTTCTCTACCGACACGTTTGATGAGTCGATAGGAGGTTTTATGGTCAAAACCTCAAGGTCTACTTTAAGGCGTTTGAGCGAGGGGAACTCCTCATAAATTCCGCTAAAATCGAATGGAACGAGTGCGCCAGTTGCCTCGTCTGTCTTCATACCGATTGTACCACCGGTATATATTATCAATATTGAAGATCTCTTCATACCTGAAGGTTGTGCGCTTTTATGCGCAACATATCTTTACAAAGGTAGGCAAAATTTGTCATACTCAAGCGTTTTTTGCCATTTTTTTTTCGCTTTTATGCAAAATAGGTTTCACTACACACCTATTCGCACTCCTAAATTAAAGCGAAAAGAGAGCCTTTGCTGTTGTGGTAGTGAGGCTGTCGACGTGCTCGAATGAGGTGTTGTGCAGCTCGGCAACCTTGCGGCAAACATGCTCGACGTATGCCGATTCGTTGCGTTTGCCACGGTGGGGTACGGGGGTGAGGTAGGGGCAGTCGGTCTCCAATAGAAGTAGCTCTATGGGGAGCTGTGCAACCTCCTTGTCGAGGCCCGCATTCTTGAAAGTCACAACGCCACCCACGCCGAAGTATATCTCGCCCATCTTGGCAAACTTTAGTGCGCGCTCCGCAGAGTCGGCATAGGCGTGGAGTACGCCTCTAAGTCCACGACCGCGGTATGTAGCCAAAGCATCCTCCATCTCGTCGTATGCCGAGCGGGTGTGTATTACGACGGGCTTATTGTATTGCAGTGCCAGCTCAATCTGAGCATGGAGCACCTCGCGCTGCTGGCGGTAGAAATCCTGACTCCAGTATAGGTCGAGACCTATCTCGCCCACGCCACATAGTGCCATTGGAGGTTCGCGAAGTAGTCGCTCTACGGCATCGAGTTCCTCGCGCCAGTGGGGATTGTCGTTTACGGATGTGGGGTGCAAGCCCGCCATGGCGTGGCAGTAGTCGGGGTGGGCCGCTGCAAGTTCAAGCATGCGTGGGCGGCTCTCAGAGTCGATATCGGGGAGAATTAACATCTCCACGCCCGCAGCTTTTGCGCGCTCCAATGCCTCGTTGCGGTCTGCGTCAAACTCCTCGGCGTATATATGTGAGTGGGTATCTATCATGATCTAAATAGGTGTTTATCAATGTTATATGCGCTCGTATCGCTTGCCGGGGAGACAGCGTACTAAGCCCTTGAGTTCCATATCCATAAGAGCCATTGCGAGCTCTCCCATGGTAAGCCCCGTTGCCGCTGTGAGACCCGCCCAGTCGAGGGTTGCAGCGCTGTCGAAGGCCTTATATATAATCTGCTCCGTGGGATTGAGGTTCGCCAATGGTGACTCAATCTCAACCTCCTCCGTCTGTTGCTCTACGCTCCAACCAAGATCCTCTATAATGTCGTTTGCGGTGAGTATCATGCGGGCCTTGCCACTGCGAATAAGATTGTTCGAACCGAAGGATTGGCTGTCGGTGATACGACCGGGTAGTGCCATGACCGTGCGACCATAGCTGTCTGCGATGTCGGCTGTGGCGAGTGAACCTCCCGATGCGGGTGATTCGACAACGATTGTACCCATGCTGAGTGCCGCGATGATGCGGTTGCGGGCGATGAAGAGCTGCCCATTCTGCTTAGATTGGCTGTGTAGCTCCGAGACTATAGCGCCACCCTGACGCAGAATCTCATCTGCGAGGTTGCGGTTAGGTGCAGGACTGACGTTGGGGAGTGTGTCGGCAACAACGGCTATGGTTGTGACTTTGTGTGCCAATGCCGAGCGGTGGCAGGCGCTGTCGATGCCGTATGCTAAACCACTCACGATGCAGAGGTTAGGGATTTGTGTTGCGAGAGAAGATATAATCTTGTCGGCGGCGTGTATGCCTGAGGGTGTTGCCTCGCGCGTGCCCACCATAGATAACGTACGCATGTGTAGCGCGCGAACGTTACCCTTGACAAAGAGCACATGTGGGCGGTCCGAGGTTTCGCGTAGTGCCTCGGGGTACTCCTCGTCGGTAGCGGCGATGGCACATATTTGGTGCTTACGGCAGTACTCTACTTCGCGCTCCGCCTCCTTTATTCCCTCACCTGCTACAATGCGCTCAGCAACATCTTTACGGAGCTTGGCATCGTTTACAAGGGCGTTTAGTGGTGCACGATATATCGCCTCGGCAGAACCGAAGTGGTCGATAAGGTGGACAATACCGCGACTGCCCAACCCGCGAATAAAGAGTAAAGCGAGATCCTTAATTACCATAGTCGCATAATTTTGTGTAAAGATATGCAAAATTATCCTATTGGAGGCTATGTGAGAGGCAAAATTACTTACCTCAGGGGTGTGATATGCTTTGTTACGGCGAGCGTAGCGATAGATATGCGGCAGTCGGGTACGGCGCGCATAACCTCTTTGAGGAATGTGGTGAGCGTAGCTCCCGAGGTGAGCACGTCGTCGACAACGAGGATGTGCTTACCATGCAAGCGCTCGGGGCGTACGATGCGGAAGAGTTCATCGACATTCTCCCAGCGGTCACGTGCACCACGGCGTGCCTGCGAGGGGTTGTTGCGTATGCGGCGTGCAGCACGTGTGTCGACCTTTGTGCCGAGGCTCTCTGCCATGCCCTCGGCGAGGTATGTAGATTGGTTGTAACCACGCTTCAGGAGTTTGAAGGGGTGCAATGGTACGGGGATGACAACGTCGATGTCGTCGTAGAGCCCCGAGGCCTTAAGCTCTGCGCCATACCAACGTCCCATGTTGTAGGCTATCTGCCACTCGCCACTATACTTGAAGCGGTGTATCATGGTGCGCCATAGACTGTCGCCGGCGTAGAATATGAATGACGAGCCCTGTTCGATGGGAACAAGACCTGCAAATTTCTCTTTGACGGGGTTTTCTTCTTTGAGCCAGTAGTTGGTGAGTGGGATGTTGTACCTGCACTTTATGCACATGCCGTGCATGGCATCATCGACATGCTCGCCACACACCATGCACTCCTGGGCGAAGAGCAGGGAGCGTATGGCGCGATATGCACTATAGAGCATCGACATCTACGGAGATCTTTACGGTTTTATATTTGGGGTCGTTCTCTACGGTGGCTATAGCCTCGCGGAGGAGTGTGCGGGCACGCTGTATAGATGCCCCCGCCTCGATTTTTAGCATTATCTCGGCGCGGTGCTCGCCGCGTAGCATCTCCAATGCCGCAGATACAGGACCCATGACGCGGGTTCCAAACTTCTTGCGCATGACGGTAGCAAGGGCGTGTGCAGCATGGTGCAGGAGGTTGTAATCCTCGTGGCGCATAAGTAGGCGTATGAGGTGCGAGTAGGGTGGATAGCCGAAGGCCTTACGCTCGGCAAGTTCGCTGTTAGCCATAGCGTGGTAGTCACCCGAGGCCACGAAGCGTATCACGGGGTGCTTGGGTTGCGATGTCTGTATCACCACGCGTCCACGGTCGTTGCGTCTGCCGGCGCGTCCTGCCACCTGCATCATAAGCTGAAAGGCGCGCTCCGAGGCTCTAAAGTCGGGCATG
>JAEZPN010000050.1 GCA_023413645.1 Bacteroidota bacterium | reverse complement strand
AATCCACACGCCATCCAAGCCCGCTTTGAGGGCTAGCTCGAGGTGCTCGGGTGTGGCAACCTCAGTGACGATTTTCAATCCGTACTGCTCACGCGCCTCGACCATCCAGTCGAGAGCGCCACTGCCTATGCCCTCGAACGACCCTGGCTTGGTGCGTGGTTTCCATACACCAGCACGTAGTATGGCAACGCCAGCATCGGCAACGCCACGTGCTGCCGTAAGCAACTGCTCACGACTCTCGGCACTGCAGGGTCCCGCAATGTATAGAGGTTCCTGTATGCTGTCGCCAAATAGGGGTTTTAGGTCATTCATGGGCATAGTCATGCGTCTTTTTTATGCTTTACTCCTCAACGATTGTGATAGAGAGGATGAGGTCGCCAGGACGGATGTCATCGATAACATCTACACCCTCTACCACCTTACCGAAGCAGGTGTGCACACGGTCGAGGTGCTGTGTGTTCTCACGGTTGTGGCAAATGAAGAACTGCGAACCACCAGTGTTGGGACCACGATGTGCCATAGAGAGCACGCCACGGTCGTGGTACTGACGCTCTGCGCGTGTCTCGCAGGGGATGGTGTAGCCTGGGCCACCAGCACCTGTACCCAATGGGCAACCACCCTGAATCACGAAGTCGGGAATCACACGGTGGAAGGTGAGTGCATCGTAGAAATGGCTCTCGGCGAGCTTCACGAAGTTGTCAACGGTGATAGGTGTCTCGTTAGCGTAGAGCTCAGCCTTCATATCACCCTTCTCTGTAGAGATAATAGCGTATTTCATAGTGTTGTTTTTGTTATTTGCGAAATGTTTATCATGCAAATATACAAAGAACTTGCGAGAAAACGAAACAGAGAAGGCGATTTATAGCTGTTACACATAAATATAATAAACTTAATGCACTTATTGCAGAGGGTATAAAGTCGAAGATGACGCAGAAGAGAATGCCGAAGGGTGGTCAAGAAACTCTATCACCTCTCTAAAGGAGCGTAGTGCCAAGACTGAGGCACGCCGAGCGAGTGAGTGCGTTTAAGCGGCTCATATACAATAAATCCTCGAATGGTGACCCATTCGAGGATTTATATAAAGGGGAATACGCTACTACCACTCGTAGTCACTATCGCCAAGGTCGCTGTAATCAATCTCAGCGCCTGTTGACTTCACCATCTTACCAACAGTCTCAGCTGCATTCTCTGCTGACTTTGCCGCAGCCTTAGCATAAGGCTCCTTGAGGATCCAGGGAGCTGCTACTGCAAAAGCACAAAGCACCAAACCTACGATGGTCTTAACGAGGCTCTGCTTCTTAACAATAGCGATAATGGCAAATACAACGCCCAATGGTACAAGAACCCAGTTAGCAAGTAGAAGAATCGCGCACCAACCGCTAAGCATAGGTAAAAGGGCAATAATTGTAGCGAGAACACCACATGCAACGGCTGCCTTACACCAGCCAGCTGCAACTTTCTGCTTCTCCATAAAGTTTAAGTTTTTAATTGTTTGCGCCTACTCTTTGAAGGATTTTCGGCATCTCCTATACCTTTTTGATTAGCTCTGCGATACAAAAAAAAGAGCGCAGACTAACTACTTAATCTCCGCTGATAGGCCCTAGGACAGCCGTGGTAAGAAATAAAGCAATAGCCCGCGCCATGCGTGCACATGCAAATAGCATGCACGACAGCGAGGTGATATGCCTTCCCTTACCAAAATGAATTTCCTAGGTTCATCAGCGAGAACAGCACACACTTGTGTAATCGAATATTTTTACAAATATAGGCAAAAAAATCCAACTTACCGCCACACAAGCAAAAATAATTACTTTTTTGACATAGTACGGGCAATTGCAAGTGCAAATATATATCAAAAATGTGTATTGACCTATATGACGAAATTGTCTTCCCTTGTCTTTTGTTTTACTCTCCCTTATATGGAGTATAGGGGAGATGCTGCACTATAAGCGATACGTAATAGTTGCGCATATCACTATCTTCAACACTATCAACAGATTGAAGCGAATCCAGCGCCACTCTTATTTGCGCGCCATAGTGTAGCGATAGTTCGTCATAGCGAGTGGTATATATAGACCTCTGCACAGGGTCATCTATCTCGGCGAGCACCTCACCATGAAGTGTGGCGAACTCATCCCACATTGTTGCAACGTGCATCGCTGCAAACTCCAGATATGGTGCGCATCGCACGGAGTCTAACGCTGTCTGTGCAATCTGCTCCATTGTGCTATCTAAACGCTCAAGAGTGATATCGCGCTGAGCGACCTCGGTATCTTGTTCTACCTTTGATGTCATATACAGGAGCGTAGGCAGCAACATTATTACCACACACACCATACCCACCAGCACCTTCCAACGGCCTCTTCTCCAATGTATCGCACGTTGCAATGCCTCGATACTTTGGTATCGTTTTGCAGGGTCGCGCCTTGTGCATCGCCTTACCATGCAACCATATCCACGCCCCATAATCTCGCGTATAATCAATCCTACGGAGTATATGTCGCTACGTGCATCGAGTTCTTCACTGCGCTTAAGCAACTCGGGTGAGGCGTATTTTGCCGTGCACCCAAGTCGTGTCATCGCATACTCAGCATCGCTATCAGCAAGACCGAAATCTATTAGCTTTAATGTGTTGTCGGCATGAGTTATGAGGATGTTCTCGGGCTTTATATCGTTGTGTATAATACCTCGCTTGTGTAGATATCCAAGCGCTGATAATAGCTCGTTAACAATACGCCTACGCTCCGATAGCGAAGGTCTCTCCGTGAGATATTCCCTTAGCGTACGACCCTCAATATACTCCATGACAATACCCTCACCTACGGGGAGGTTCTCCTCGTAGGTATAGACATGTACGATATGCGGATGGTCACAGTTTATGGATAACTCATACTCCCTACGGAGCAATGTTGCGTGGCGCTGACAATTGTCTTTTGTTGTCTTTATCAAGAAGCGCTTACCGCGCTTTACTGCAAAGTATAACGATGCGTAGGCTGTGGTTTTCAATAGTTTAAGATCATAAAAACCGCCATCTGTGACACTCATAGCAGGTGCAACATCGAATATAGCACTCTCTATCATCATAGCTTGTATTTGTTAGTTCAAAGATAATAAATTATTTTTGTACTACAATGAGTATTAATAGTAATATCCCACAAATCGCAGTTTTGCGCCAGAGTGTCGAGAAACGCTTTGGCAAGCGCCTTATTGTTCACACCGATTTTATTACACTTGTCTCAGCCATCGAGAAAGAACTCCGAGAGCATATCTCCGAGAGCACTATAGAGCGCGTATGGGGATACTCCACACGCGGCTATGCAACTGTATCACGCCGAACTCTCGATGTCTTAACGCAGTATGCCGAGGGGTGCGACTGGCACGACTTCTGCCAAAGACTATATTACTGTGAAGAGTGTGAATCTGAGATGTTCGATGCCGAGCATATAGAGACTTCAGAACTTCAAATCGGAGATATGGTGCGTATAGGATGGCTACCCAACCGCATCTGCACTATTAAGTATATAGGAGATAATCGTTTTATCGCTACAGAGTGCCATAACTCAAAGCTTAGTGTGGGCGACATATTTACTTGTACGCAGTTTACCTTGGGCAAAGAACTTATTATACACAATCTTACTCCTAAGAACAACCCCACATCCCCCGCACGCCTATATACGGTGGGTATGCGACATGGCGTTACGACGCTCTCTCTAATCAGGGTAACGCATCATGAGATTTAGACTTGGCCTCGACATGAAAATAGCCAGATGAGACATGCCTCCCGGGATGTAAATTTATTGTCAGAGTGGTGCAGCAGTGGCGCTGACATGAAAAAAGCCTGGATGGATAGTACTTTGGCGTACATTCCATTCAGGCTTAAGTACCGCGGATGGGACATGCCTCCCGGGATGTAAATTTATTGTTAGAAGTCTGCAGATACAACGCTCAACAAAAATACCGTCGATGGGTAGTACTTTGGCGTACGTCCCATTGACGGTATTTTTGTTAGCGGCAGTAGATGTCTGCCTTATCACAATAAATTTTAGCAGTTCATAGCACCACAACAGAGAATAGTCTGACCACTTACATATGATGAGAGGTCTGACGCAAGGAACAATGCTACGTTAGCAACATCCTCGGGTGTACCACCACGACGCATAGGAATCTGCTGTGCCCACTGATCCTTGATCACCTGTGAGAGCTGGTTTGTCATCTCGGTGATGATGAAGCCGGGGGCGATGCAGTTAGCACGAATGCCACGGGGACCCATCTCCTTAGCAATAGACTTAGCGAGGCCGATCATACCTGCCTTAGATGC
>JAEZPN010000020.1 GCA_023413645.1 Bacteroidota bacterium | reverse complement strand
CTTAACTATATGTCACATACTACTTGAAGTAGCGGTTGTAGAGACCCTCGAAGCCCTTACCGTGGCGAGCCTCATCCTTAGCCATCTCGTGAACTGTGTCGTGGATAGCATCGTAGTTGTTCTGCTTTGCAAGTGCTGCGATGCGCATCTTGTCTGCACAAGCGCCGCTCTCAGCGTTCATACGCTTCTCGAGGTTGGTCTTTGTATCCCATACGCAGTCACCCAAAAGCTCTGCGAACTTAGATGCGTGCTCTGCCTCCTCGAATGCGTAGCGCTTGAAAGCCTCAGCGATCTCGGGGTAGCCCTCGCGGTCTGCCTGACGACTCATTGCCAAGTACATACCTACCTCTGTGCACTCGCCCATGAAGTGGTTGTTCAAGCCCTCAAGAATCTCAGCGTTATCTACCTTGCCGTCACCGAGCTTGTGCTCTGTTACGAACTCGAGAGCCTTGCCCTCCTCCTGCAACTCGTTGAACTAGTCTGCTCCAACCTTGCACAATGGGCACTTCTCAGGAGCCTCGTTACCCTCGTGAATATATCCGCATACTGAACAAATAAACTTCTTTGCCATAATCTTATTAGTTTTAGGTGTTAATAATTTTTTATATCTTTTTTTATTGGTTTTCTTTCTGTTTCCGAGTGCAAATATAAGGGCATTTTTTTATTCTGCAATAGATTTTCCTTAATGATTTCTTATAGTCATATAAGGCGTGCTTATATATGCTGATTATCAGGCTATTTCTTGCGTGCGCCGATTGCGAGAATCACACCGAGTGCCACGCCCAACAAGGCCGCAAAGAGCACGCGGTACTCGCCAGGAAGCATGAAGGTGATGGTGTGCGCAGGGTACCAGAACAGCGGAATGGTCTTCTTAAAGATAAATCCCCACTGACGCTCCCAGTTGAGTGTCGAGATAAGGCGACGCATGGGAATAGGGGTGATGAGCGCCTTGAGCGAACCGCCACACTCCGCGATATGTGTGTCGGTAATCTTGTGGAAGGTCATAAACACGGGCGCGAAGAAGGTGTTCATCATAACAGATATTGAGAGCGCCACGACGAACTTACCCCATGAGAGGCCCTCTACGCCGAATTCCGCAACGAGCTCTCCGCCTCCCATCTTAGCGATAAAGCCGGGGATACCTATAGAGAATACGGTCATCGCCATAGAGATAACCACGCCGAGTACGCCCCAAACCACCATGCGGGGTACAACGCCAAATGTGGGAGTTGTATAGTTGCCTGTAGATATGCGGCAGCCGAGCATCTCGCCGAGGGTTGCCAGGATGCCGAACTTGAGGAATGCCATAATCATGGCGTGCTCAGCGTTGAATGCCTTATACCATTCGTAGAGGTCTGCCGATAGGAAGAAGGGTAAAAATATCGCCAGCATCACAATGGCGAAGTAGAGGTCTTGACGTTTCATTTATTAGCGTGTTTGATAGTTAATTTTAAGCAAAGATATAAAAAATATATATAAATATAAAATATGCCGCGAAATTAGTGGTGGGTTATACTCTTTTGTTGGCTTGCAGATTTTGATAATCAAAAAAATAGAGTTAAATTTGTAGAAGTAAGTCACATTGTGTGACATGGCATGAGCGGTTTAACCTATAAATTTGAGTAGTATGAAGCGTATAATTATCATCGTTGCTTCGGCAGCGCTCTGCGTATCGTGTAGTTTGTTCACAGCCTTAACGCAACCTGCCGTTACCACCACAACAACGCCTACCACATCGAGCATTGTGAATACGGCTCT
This sequence comes from Bacteroidota bacterium, assembly GCA_023413645.1. GTDB lineage: Bacteria > Bacteroidota > Bacteroidia > Bacteroidales > Rikenellaceae > Alistipes. Next base: position 7,304 of record JAEZPN010000020.1, on the reverse strand, counting down.
CCTTGCCCCATCTGCTGCGTCGCTAACTCTTGCTGAAGATCCTGGCACAGGACTTTATGGCTACCTCAACGAGTTGGGTATGTGGGCCATTGCTCCACAATATCGCTACGCACGCAATTTTGATGAGGATATGGGTCTTGCAATCGTAGAGTTTGGCGATAGGTCGTTTGGTGCTATCAACACCCTTGCACAAGTTGTCATCGCCCCAAATTTCGCATCGTCATACGATGTAGAGTCGGCCATCTCGAGCATGGAGAGGGGACGCTACTGTGGCATCGACCTTTGGGTTGCAGAGGATAAGGCAACTGGATTGTATGGTTTCCTCAACTACTATGGCCAGTGGCAGATTGCACCACAATATATCTATGCGCGCTCGATGGATAGCGACGGTTTTGCTATTGTCGAGGTCTCAAAGGGACAGTGGGGTGCTATCGACAGAGCTGGTAATATGGTTATTGCACCCAATTTTAACTCGTCGTACGATGTAGAGAGCGCCTTGAGAAGATTAACAAGATAAAGACTTTAGTATAAATAGTAACCGCCACATTCTCAGTGAGTGTGGCGGTTGTTTTTGTGTTATAATGTTGTGGTATATACTCTGCCGAAGCGGTCGGTGGCGGTTATTGTAATCTCGCTATTTTGCGTTGTGGGCTTGCAGCGGAAATAGTGCTTGTGGGGGCGTGCTGAGCGACGCAATCGCTTCATATACTTCTCGCGGTAGTTGGCCTCATTTTCGACGTAGTACATATAGTCGGGGTCGAGTATCGAAATCTGCTCCATCGCGCCCATATCCACGCCATTCTCGCTCCACGAAAGTTGCCATTTGCTATCCCAACCTACGACTTTTACAACGACATACTCCTCGTGCTCTTTGACTCTGCCCACGGGGTAGGTGATGAGGGGTTCGTTGGCGCTCTTGCCGAAGATGCGGTGGTGCCACATCCACTCTCCGTCGCGCTCCTCGATGCAGAACACACCGAGGGGTGTGCCGTCCGCGCAGATGGGGGCAAACCATAAGTTGCCATTGACCTGCGCTACGCTATGCTCGATAATTTCGGGTGTGTGGTCGGCAGTAAAGTGGCGGTGGCCGTGACCCGTTATAAAGTCTATTTTGCGCTCTCCGATGATGTGCACAATGGGTTTGGCATAGGGTATGAAACCTTCCGTACGGTGGCTTGTTGCTGGGGCGTGCATGCAGACTGCAACGTGCTCAACATCAGCATATTCATCTATCACTTCCGAGAGCCATATGAGCTGGTCGGCATCTACCTTTAGGTTGTAGTCATACCTTGTTTTGTAGTCGATGTTGTCGAGAGTCACGAAGAGTGTCTCGCCGAGCATAAATGCCTGGTTGCGCTCGCCCCATGCGTTGATGTAATCCTGCTCTGCACGTGGTTGATTGTTTTTGTGGCGTTTGTTGTGGTCGTGGTTGCCGATAACGGCATATACAGGTACGCCGAGAGCCTCGAAGTCGGCCTTTACGCGGGGCAGGAACTTCATGTTGTCCCACACCACATCGCCCGTGAGGAGTATGGCAGTGGGGTAGCCCGTGGCTTTGTACTCCTCGACGATAGTCGCAATTTGGGGTATTATCTCTGTTTCGAGGCGTGTTATCTGCTCCTTGGTTTGTGGCTGTGGGTCGCCCACGACTATAAGGTTGAAGCCACTCTGCTGTGCCATGGTGCTTGCTGTGTATAAAAGCAAGGCTATCAGCGAAGTAAAGAGTATTCTCGAAATTCTCATTTTTTAGGTCTTTAATTTTAGTTCACATTGCAAATATACAAAAATTCTCAAATTGCAAAAATTCGCGCGCGTGTGAGCATATTTATTAGAAATATTTACTACCTTTGTCGAGTTATGGAGAATTTTGTAGTATCAGCACGCAAGTATCGTCCCGCAACCTTCGCTTCGGTTGTCGGACAGCGTCATATAACATCAACTTTGAAGAACGCCATTGAGCGTGGTCAGTTGGCACATGCCTACCTCTTCTGCGGTCCTCGCGGTGTGGGTAAGACGACGTGTGCCCGTATCTTTGCGAAGGCTATCAACTGCCTCAATCCCCAGGCAGGTGAGGCGTGCAACGAGTGTGAGTCGTGCCGTTCGTTCAACGAGGGTCGTTCGCTCAATGTTCACGAGCTCGATGCGGCATCGAACAACTCTGTGGATGACATCCGCAACCTCATCGAGCAGGTGCGTATCATCCCTCAGCAGGGTCGCTACTCGGTCTTCGTAATCGACGAGGTCCACATGCTCTCGTCTGCGGCGTTTAACGCCTTCTTGAAGACCTTGGAGGAGCCTCCCCAGCACGCTATCTTTGTGCTCGCAACAACCGAGAAGCATAAGATTATCCCCACCATCCTCTCGCGCTGTCAGATCTACGACTTCAACCGCATCAGGGTTGAGGATGGCGTGGAGTATTTGCGCTACATCGCTACGAAGGAGGGTGTAGAGGCGGATGACGAGGCGCTCAACCTCATCGCTCATAAGGCTGATGGCGGTATGCGTGATGCGCTGTCGATGTTCGACAAGGCGGTGTCGTTCTGCGGCGCAAAGCTCAACTATAAGGATGTGGCATCTACGCTCAACGTCCTCGACTACGACACATACTTCAAGGCTACGGAGCTGCTACTTGCGGGTAACTATGTCGATGCACTCATGCTCTTCGACGAGGTGTTGTCTAAGGGCTTCTCGCCCCAGGTATTTGTGTCGGGATTGAATGCCCATATGCGCGACCTCTTGATGGCTAAGGGTCCTGCGGTCTCGCTTGTCGAGTTTACGGGTACGCTTGTTGAGAGATATAAGACTCAGGCTGCAGCTTGCAACGAGCTGTTCTTGTTCAACTCCATAGCTCTGCTCACGGAGGCGGATGGCAAGATACGACAGTCGTCAAATCAGCGATTGCTTGTAGAACTGGGACTCATGAAGATTGCGGGTCTCGGTCAAAAAAAAAATGACGAGGTAGGGTCGCTATCGTTAGACGAGTTCGACACCCTAACGTTTGCTACGGATTTCGCGCTTGCTGACTTTGTTGCTGTGGCATCACAGCCCCAGCAGGTAGCGGTGCCCCAGTCGCCAATACAGCAACCCGCTCAACCCGCTCAACCTGTTCAGCCTGCCCCACAACCTATGCCACACTCTGTGGCGCAGCCCGTGGCGGTTGAGGCTCCAAAGGGGCCCGCTGCAGAGGGTGTTGAGACTAAGCCAGGTGTTAAGCGTGCGCAGCGCCGCACATCCTCTTCGAGTGTCTCGTTAAAGGGTTTGATGAATAACTCGCTCACGGCGACAGAGATTGCCGAAGCGGAGGCAGCAAAGGGTGAGGTGGTTGTTATAGATCCCTCGTGCCAGGAGAAGATATCGCTTAAGCGCGACCTTATCATTGAGCGCATCAAGCGAGAGCGTCCACGTATCAGCGTTGCCTTTCTAAACTTCAGGGTCGAGGGTAACATTATAAAGATGGCTGTTCCCTCGCGCGAGTTGCACGACGAGATTATGTACGAGAAGGCCGACTTGCAGCGCATTATCGCCGAGGTGAGTGGCGTCAGAGGTCTCATCGAGATTGAGGTTGAGGTGAACGAGCAGATTAAGGCGTCGCGCCCCATCACGCTTGAGGATAGACTAAAGCACCTTGTAGCGAAGAACGAGCGCCTGATTGAGATGATTGAGCGCATGAAGCTCGATGCCGAGTAACATCGAACAAAACCAACGGAATAGGATAACTAAAACATAAATTTGAGAATGAAAAATTTTATTGAAGAACTTGAGTGGCGCGGTATGATTCATACCGTTATGCCCGGCGCCGATGAGGAGCTTAAGAAGGGTATGGCTTCGGCATACCTCGGTATCGACCCCACGGCAGACTCACTCCATATCGGTCACCTCGTAGGTGTCATGATTTTGAAGCACTTCCAGATGTGTGGCCACCGTCCCATCGCCCTTATCGGTGGTGCAACGGGTATGATTGGCGACCCATCGGGTAAGTCACAGGAGCGTAACCTCCTCGATGAGGCTACATTGCGCCACAACCAGGAGGCTATCAAGAACCAGCTCTCGAAGCTTATCGACTTCGACTCTGAGGCCGAGAATAAGGCAATACTGGTTAACAACTACGACTGGATGAAGGAGTTTTCGTTCCTCGAGTTCGCACGTGACATCGGTAAGTGCATCACCGTGAACTACATGATGGCTAAGGACTCTGTTAAGAAGCGCTTCAATGGCGACGGCGACGGTATGTCGTTCACAGAGTTTACATACCAGCTCTTGCAGGGTTACGACTTCTTGCACCTCTACAAGGAGTATGGCTGTAAGTTCCAGCTCGGTGGCGCAGACCAGTGGGGTAACATCACCACAGGTACTGAGCTTATCCGCCGTAAGCTCGGTGGCGAGAACGAGGCATTCGCTATCACTTGTCCCCTTATCACTAAGGCTGACGGCACAAAGTTCGGTAAGACAGAGAGCGGCAACGTATGGCTCGACGCACGCTACACATCGCCCTACAAGTTCTACCAGTTCTGGCTCAACGTAAGCGATGAGGACGCTAAGCGTTATATTAAGATATTCACTTTGCTCGACCGCGAGACTATCGAGGCACTTATCGAGGAGCACGATGCTGCTCCCCACCTCCGAGTGTTGCAGAAGCGCCTTGCGGAGATTCTCACCGAGACAATCCACTCAAAGGAGGAGCTCGAGAAGGCTCAGGCAGCAACAAACATCCTCTTCGGCAACGCTACATCTGAGGCATTGCGCTCGTTGGATGAGGCAACATTGTTGCAGGTATTCGAGGGTGTGCCCCAGTTCACCATTGCGCGTGCCGACCTCGAGAAGCCCTTCGTGGACATCGTGGCTGAGGCTTGCAAGGTATTCCCCTCAAAGGGCGAGTGCCGCAAGATGATTCAGGGTGGTGGCGTACAGCTCAACAAGGAGAAGGTTCAGGATGCTATGCGTGGTGTGAGCGATGCTGACCTCATCGCAGGTAAGTATCTCCTCGTGCAGCGCGGTAAGAAGAACTACTACCTCATCACCGTGGAGTAACCCGCTAACACTCAATACTATTTAGACGTGAACCCAATATACACCATACGCCTTGACGGCATCTACGTACGTGCCTTTCATGGTTGCTACGACCTCGAGCAGCAGGTGGGTAACCGCTTTCGTGTCGACATCGTCATCCGCACCCCACTGGGTGACCTCCCCGCTACGGACGACGTGACGCAGGCGGTGAACTACTTGACCGTATTCGAGATTGTGGAGCGCACCATGCAGCGCACGCAGCGCACCATAGAGGCTGCAGCATCGAATGTCATCGCCGCGATAAAAGAGGTCTTTCCCCAGATTGTGGAGGTGGAGTGCACCGTGGCGAAGATAGCCCCACCCCTCGGTGGCAAGATTGACAAGGTGAGTGTAACATTAATTGGCTAAACATTATGGCAGATAATAGTGCAAAGCGTGGAGGTTTTGGCGGCAAGCTTGCCGCCATCCTCGCTGCCGCAGGCTCGGCAATCGGCCTGGGTAACATCTGGCGTTTCCCCTACATCACCTCGGAGAATGGTGGTGGTGCCTTCATCCTCATCTACTTGGGATGTATCCTCTTTCTCGGTCTCCCATTGCTCATTGCGGAGTTCTCGGTGGGTCACAACACCAAGAAGAACCCTGTAGATGCCTTTGCTACGATTAAGCGAGGCTGGGGATGGCTTGGTGCTATGGGTCTCATCTCGGTGACACTCATCATGGGCTACTACTTCGTCATCGCGGGATGGACCATAAACTACACTGTCGCCTCGGCTACAGATGCCATAGGTAGTGACTTCGGTGGTTTCTTCCAGACATTTACGACAGGCACATGGCAGCCATTGCTCTATACCTACCTCTTCATCGTCGCTAACCATGCCATAATCTCGGGTGGTGTGCAGGGTGGCATCGAGAAGGCATCGAAAATCATGATGCCCCTACTTTTCGCCATCCTTATAGTCTTGGCTATCTACTCGTTGTGGCTGCCCGATGGTCGTGAGGCGTTGGGTAATGTCTTTACCCCCGACTTCTCTAAGGTATCTGGCTCGACATTCCTTGCCGCCATGGGTCAGGCATTCTTCACATTGTCTATCGGCATGGGTGCCATGCTCATCTACGGCTCATACTTCAAGGATGGAACCAAGATTGCGGGCACGGCAATCAGCGTGGTGTCGTTGGATACCATCGTTGCGCTCATGGCTGCGGTCATCATCTTCTCGGCAGGCGTTGAGAATGAGAGCGGCCCACAGTTGGCATTTGTCGCTATGCCTAAGGTATTCTCTGCTATGCCCATGGGTAATGTCTGGGCTACGCTCTTCTTCGTGCTCCTGGCGCTTGCGGCAATATCTTCGACCATCTCCATGCACGAGGCTGTGACATCCTACTTCGTAGAGAAGCGCGGCATGTCACGCAAGCATGGCGCATGCCTCGTTACGCTCATCGCCCTTGTGCTTGCTACGGCGGCATCGTTGTCGTTGGGCGACTGGAGCGAGTACACACTTGCGGGCATGAACTTCTTCTCACTCCTTGACAACTTTACCTCTATCGTCATGTTGCCATTGTTGGGCATCCTTACGGCGGTATTCGTGGGCTGGATATGGAAGAAGGAGGATATGCGCGCGGAGCTTACGGCAGAGGGTGGCATCGATCGCAAGTCGTACCCCATCATTCGCTTCTTGTTGCGCTGGGTATGCCCCGTGTTGGTATCCGTAGTCTTCGTCTTCGGCATCATCGACTTTGTTAAGAAGCAGACCGCAAATGAGGTTGTTGAGGTGCCCACCGAAGAGGTTGTTGACGAGGCCGAGACTATCAATAGTGACACGTTGCGCCTTAGAATCAAGGACCTTGACATCCGTGAGATCTCTGCCGACAAGCTCAACTTCAAACCAGCGAAGCTCACACCCATATCAGTAAAACAGGAGCAAAACAACAATAACAACTAATAAATATTCAAGCAATTATGGCTGATTTCATCTATCAGGAGCCCTATCCTATCCAGGCGGATAAGACAGAGTATCGCCTTCTCACGAAGGACTATGTAAAGGTTGTAGAGTGCGACGGACGCAAGATCTTGAAGGTAGATCCCAAGGGTCTTGAGCTCTTGGCTAAGGAGGCTTATGCCGACGTATCGTTCTACTTGCGCGCCTCACACCTCCAGAAGCGCGCTAACATTCTCGAGGACCCCGAGGCTACAGACAACGACAAATTTGTGGCATACACAATGCTTTTGAACCAGTGTGTAGCTGCAGAGGGTCAGTTGCCCACATGCCAGGATACAGGTACTGCAATCTGCATCGGTC
>JAEZPN010000096.1 GCA_023413645.1 Bacteroidota bacterium | reverse complement strand
ATGGATGCGGTTATTTTGGTTGCCCCTGTGATTGTTCTCGAGATTGTTCCTAAGGTTGATCCCGTGTGAGCTCTTTTGCAAAATGCCTTAAAAACACCATCCTTGCGTTCAAATACAATATTCCCTTTGCCATCACTTTTAGGGCGTAGGCCCTCTACAAAGTCCGTATAGTCATAAGACGGGTGAAATTGCACCATCTCGAATCGACCATTCTCCTTGGTAGCATACAACGCTTTAGCTATCTCTTTAGCCAAATAGGTCTTGCCTGTGCCTGGAGCACCATGAAGAATGATGTTGTGATTAGATGTGAGATGCTCTACAATGTCAAGATCGCCAATTTTAATTGTGCAATCTGAATTTGCAGGTGTACCGTTAGAATCCATTGTCGATTGGCTTAACGATGTGCTGCTTCTTAACTCACAGAAGCTGTTAAAAAAGACCTCAATATGCTGATTGGGAGCCTGCTCATCAAATAATCCTAATTCTTCTATGCTGACTGATTTTATGCTGACTGATTTGTTTTTTGGCTTTTTGTCCGTAATTGTTAGTCTAGTTATAGTAGATTTATTAATATCCCATTCGGCGATAATATTTAGACTAGTGCCTCTCCAGTGCAGATATGATCCAAGATTGGCATATCGATAAATACTTCCAGCATTTATTGATATACATATTTCGAAATCGTCATATGACGACCATTGAGCTATTTGGTTTTGAATGCTCCTGTTGTTGTAGCCTTGTCCACTTTTTTTTAATTCATTTTTGATAGGCTCTATATATTTACTATAACCTCTACAATCTACACTTTCATTTTGAAAGTATTCAAGGTGAGATACATAGTATTCCAAAAGCGATTTAAATCTTGTATATTTATCCATCATATCGATAAAGGTATTTGGGTTGGTTTCTTGCAAAATTAAACAATATTTTACAGAATATCAAATTTAGGTCAGGGTTGTTTAGGTAGGTTCGTGATGGTTGATTTATAAAATGCGCCACGGATAAGGCTATCCATGGCGCATAGTGCAGTTAGTCTCGTCGTCTAATCTCCAAGAGTCTCAGTCTCGAGGGGTCATAGTCGATTCGCTTGTGCATACGTTCGTGCAACACCTGGAGAAACTCATGCTCCGAAGGTTGATGTCTGCGGTTGTATATGTCCGCATGCCAGTGCTCTCCCTTAAACTCAAATGTTGCAGTCCATGTGTAGGAAATGTAAGAATCCATAACTCTAAATTTTAAATTGTTCTTTAACTTGTATTGCAGTTACGGTGGCAAAATTACTCGCTATGTGTGCCAAATCGCAGCATAACATTATCTATTTTCGGAATTTTTACTTTGTGCTCCACCTCGTCATCGCGAGGAGGACGGGGGTCCGACGTGGCAATCTCTAAATGGGCACTCCCCAAACAACCTCTCGATGACCTCTGCTATGGTGTAGGATTCGTAGATTTGCTTGGCCTCGGTGTAGTGGGTATTGAGCTTCGCGAAGCTGCTCCACACGCGGCTAAAGTGAGCTACCGAAGTGGTGTGACCATCGCCGTCTGCACCAATATAAGCGCACTTATTACAGCCACTTAAGGGGCTTCCCGCAATATAATATAGTGGTTGTTTCACGCCCGCGTTATCCTCCGAAAAAGAACACTCGTTATTGCGCCACCACTCGATATATACGCCGAGCGTAGGGTTACGCATACCCGATGTGCCAATGTATGCCAGTCCGTTGCGTATTGGAAGCGGTGTGAGGAACATACGGCTATCTTCAAGGATTCTATCCCCCTCGGCAATCAGGCGGTGTGCGTACTTCAAAAATAACTTCAGCTCATCCTTGTTCGTGCATGTTACGGTGCGTTTACGGCAGCGGGTTTTCGTGCCCACCTGTAGGAACTCTCCCGTGGTATCTATATCTATGGTGTTGGGGGTTATATGCTCTGGCTGCTCGCTTTTGAGGTATGCCTCTATGCAGGTGCCGTCGCTAAGTTCAAGGTAGTGTTTCATGGTGGTAGGGGTTTATTCGATGATTATCATCTCTGTAACCGTCTCTGTGTTGAGGGCGATATCTTGCATCTCGGGTATTTCGTTGCGTGTGATGGCGTTATAGATACGTTTTGGAAGTATCCTGGCCAGTTCTCTCTCGCCTGCGAGGTGGCGTAGTGCACGGCGTCCCTGCTCGTTGTCTATGGCCATAACTGCGCAGATCTCGTCGCCATGTTTAAGCATCGCCGCAAGAATAATGTCGCCAAATCCCGCCGTTGTTATAGTATCGTAGTTCTCGAGCATCTCGTTAACATCGGGGGTGTATGGCTCGATGTTATACATGCGGTTGAAGCGCTCCAGGTCTTGTCTTACCTCACCCACGACGTTACGCCTATGCTTGTCGTGGTACTCGTTGATTTGTAGGAAGTTCTCCCACCAGCCCCTGTCGAAGAGTTCGTTGAGGTCGTATCGCGACATATGGAAGTCTTTGGGTGCCTCGATTTTTTGGAGCTCGCGTTTGATGCGCTGTGTGTAGTCGTTGAGGGTCTCGGTGTATTCCTCATCATCCGTCGCATTTTTCAGTGAGCGGATTATGTTGTTGTGTGTTTTAAGGTCACGTATACCGGCACACAACTTACGCTTCGACTCCTTGCGCCTGCTCTCCACACCAGCCTTGTAGCGTGCTGTGAAGGCCTCGCGCTCGAGCCATAGCGGCACGATTGTATTGCGTAGGACCTCTCTATTGTTGAAGATGAGCTGCTTGCGGCGTGCTCTGTGGCGGTACTCCGCAGCTATGAGCATCTCCTTTGCAAAGAGTTCGACGTCGGTGAAGGGTTCGCTACTCTCTATGGTTATCGTATCGGCGTATGGCGCGGTCAGCTCGATTGTCACCTGGTGCTTTGTTTTGTATCGCCCTTCTATTGATTTGCGGTGTGTCTCTACTGCAATCTCTCTCCATCCGTCGTTGTTTGTGCCTGCTGTGCGCACTCTCTTTTTCTGCATCATAATATCTCTCTTTTTTAGTTTTACGATGCAAGTGTACTATCTTTCTGTGCCATAGTGTGGCACAAGTATAGGTCAAACCTAAAAATAATTACCTTTTTTAGTGGCAATCTCACAAATTATACCTATCTTTGACGCCAAATTTTGGAGAGACCAGATATGCTTAATTACAAGACATACGAGAATATTCCAGGTGCTAAGTGGGTTGTGATGATCCACGGAGCGGGTGGTAATATGGAGGTGTGGTACAAGCAGATTTCGGAGTATTCGCGACACTTCAACCTTCTTCTTGTCGACCTTGCATGCCATGGCGACTCAAATAAGAAGGAGGTATTCTCTACCTCGTTCGACTTTGATATGGCAGCGCGCCAGGTGTTGGAGGTAGTAGATCACCTTGGCATCGAGAAGGCACACTTCGTGGGCCTCTCTCTCGGTAGCATCATTGCACATGCTGTTGTTAAGATGGCCCCCGAGCGTGCTTATAGCATGGTTTTGGTGGGTGCTGTGACATGCCTCAGTATGATGATGCGCATGTTGTTCGGTTTTGTTCGCACCTTCAGACGTGTTTTGCCCTTTGCGCTTATCAAGCGTCTGTTGGCCGAGGCTATCATACCACAGCAGAAGTACTCTGCATCTAAGAGCCTCTTCTTGCGTTGCGCACAGAAGGTGACATTCGACGGTTTTATGCAGTGGATGGGTCTGCTCTCTATTGCTGACAGCTATATCCGTCACCTCGTTCGCCAGGAGCTCCTCGTGCCCACGCTCTATGTTATGGGTGAGGACGATCGCCTCTTCTTGAGTAATGTTCGTTCACTTGTTGAGAGCAGTGGCGACAACGTCTCGCTCAGCATCATCCATAATGCGGGTCACGTATGTAATGTAGACAACAAGGATGAGTTTAACCGCGTGTCGTTGGGTTTCCTCACACAGTGCTAAACATAACGGTATAATATAAAAAGGACTTTCCCTTTGGGAGAGTCCTTTTTTTTGTTACTACTTAACTACCTCGTCTGGCACGAACGAGCCCATCGTTGAGCGGTGCAGACGCTTATCATCGAGGCGTTGGGCAATAAAGAGGTCTCTATCGTCAGTTGGACGCTCCTCGCGCACACCTCTCTCTGCTACCTCATCCATAAACCTATCTATCTGAAACTCCTCGGGGTAGCTGTAGGTCATATCGAGGGGCTCGATGTCATAGAGGTGGCGGAAGCAGAATATGCGTATGGTGTTCTGCTTTACTGCGCGACCTACAACAAACCAGTCGCTCTTAAACTGCTTGATGAAGTAGGGTTCGAATATATACTCGATGCGTACTATCTCTCCCTCCTCGGGTCGTCGAAACATCAGCTTCACGCATCGCGACTCCTCCATCGCCTCAAGCAATGGGTTTAGGTGGCGATAGACCATGCTCTTGTCGAGTACTATGCGCTTGTTGAGTATGGGGTTTGTCGCCATGGCGTTGTTTAGACGTATTTGGCGTAGTAACTGCAGCTGTGATTCTGATAGCTCTCCGCCGTCTACGCCCTGCAAGACGTAGTTGTAGTCGCCATGACGCTGGCAGACGATGTCGATGTCGAACATCTCCTTTATCGCTGCTATGTGGTTATAGAATGTACGTCGTGGCAGGGGTGTGCCGCGTAGGTCGTTTAATGACGATTGTGACCATGCACGACTAATATTCTTGTATGTTATGCCGTTGTGACGCGCAACGAGGTCGAGGAGCCACACGTATCTGTTGAATATCTTTGCTGACATACTCTACTTTTTGGGTGCAAATCTATAACCATTGAGTGCCAAAATGCGGCACATGTTAGAAAACCTCTCGCAAAATACGTATCGATTCCACACTCTTGATGGATTCGAGGTGGTAGGCGTAGTACTTGAGCATGGCATCGAGGAACTCCACGCGCTCAGTGCGGTTGAGGCCTATCTCGGCGAGGTAGCGCACGTCACATTCGAGCATATCGTGCAGTATGCGGGCATTCTCGGGCGAGAGCGCCATGCTTGGTATTAGGGCGTGGGGTGTGAAGTGTCCGTCGCGCATATCGAGCCATGCGCCATCCTTGTATTCATTGTCTGGCGAGAAGCCTAAGGGGCGACTTAGGTTGGCGAGAAACCAGAGATGGAAGTTTGCTATGCCCTCATCTATGGCGTCGAGTGCTGCCACGCAGCCCCACACAAAGTCGAAGAGCTCGTGTACCGGCTCGTTGTCCCTGATAAGGCGATACAATACTTCGGCCATAAATAGCGACATCGTCGATTTGCGGATGTCGAAGGGGGTCGATTGCAACACTATGCCTGGCACGAGGTCCTTCATGCGGTGCATCGACATCTTCGACGATTGCAAACCCTCAAACTCCACAGCAAACATTGGTTGCAAGAGAGCCATTTTTGAACCCTTTGCCGAGGGTTTAACACCCTGTACCATATAGCTTTGGCGGCCGTGTGTGTCGGTGAGCATATGCACGATGAGTCCCTTCTCGCCATACTTTAGTGTGCCGAGAACTATGCCACGTGCTTTATACGACTTCATCGACATAGCGCCTTAACTATTCGGGGTCGTGCCACTTGCCGTCTGCCTTGATAATCTCGATAAGGTGGTCGAGAGCCTCTGTCTGGTGGATGTTACGCTCCACAACTTCGCGGCCACGGTAGAGGGTGATATGCTCGGGCGATGAGCCAACATAGCCGTAGTCGGCATCTGCCATCTCGCCTGGGCCATTCACGATGCAGCCCATAACTCCGATTTTGAGGTCCTTGAGGTGCGAGGTGCGCGCCTTGATTGCTGCGAGTGTAGATTGTATGTCGTAGAGCGTGCGGCCGCAACTTGGGCACGCGATATACTCTGTGCGCGAGAAGCGTAGGCGCGAGGCCTGTAAAAGTATAAGCTCAATATCCTCGATAGCCGTTGCGTCGAGGGCTGGGGCATCAATCCACACGCCATCTGCCAGACCGTCAATAAGCAACTGTCCCATGTCTGCCGCAGCGTATATCGCAACAATAGTGGGGTCGCTCTCCTCATAGCGGCGACGGAGTACCACGGGGCGGTTGTCTGTTCGGTTAAGGATTGCTGCGCGCCACTCGTGCGTGGGGTTGGCACTCGCAGCATCCACGATGTCGTAGTCGTTGGTTATCTCGCTGTGTACTATGGGTTTAGCGTTTGTGCGTGGCTTGAATGCTGTGGGTGAGTAGCCCTCGAGTGATGCTACCTCGAACTCGCCACTGCGCTTTGCAAAGTGCTCTACTATAATTCTACCTACGGGTACCTCGTTCTCGGGGTCCTCGGTGAGCGATACGCGGAGGGTGTCGCCAATGCCATCGGCAAGCAGAGCGCCAATGCCCACTGCGCTCTTTATGCGACCCTCGATGCCGTCACCCGCCTCGGTAACGCCAAGGTGTAGGGGATAGGTCATGCCCTCGCGCTTCATAGCCTCGACAAGCAGACGGTAGGCGTGTACCATAACGCGCGTGTTGCTCGACTTCATCGACACCACGACATTATCGAACTTCGCTGCACGGCACATCCTCAAAAACTCCATAGCCGAGGCTACCATGCCCTCGGGGGTGTCGCCATACTCATCGAATATACGCTTGGCTAACGAGCCGTGGTTTACGCCTATGCGCAGCGCCACGCCACGTCGGCGACATATATCTATGAGGTGCTCCAACTCGCCATTCGAGGTGCGGAAGTTGCCAGGGTTGATGCGCACCTTGTCCACCACCTCGGCAGCCATCATCGCTATCTCGGGCGTGAAGTGTATGTCGGCAACGATGGCCGCCTTGCACCCCTCCTTGCGCAACTGCTCCATGATTGGGCCGAGTGCCTCGCCCTCCTTTTTACCCTGTGCTGTGAGGCGCACAATCTCCGCTCCCGCTGCTGCGATACGCTCGGTCTGCTCTACCGAGAGCGTCACATCTGCCGTTGGCGTGTTGGTCATAGACTGCACGGCAATGGGGTGTGTTGAGCCGATTTTAACACCGCCAAATGTCACCTCATGTGCCTCGCGACGACTATATTTTAGTGTTGTAGCCATAGATGTTTTACTGTTTTGTAGCAAAGGTAACTCTTTTTTCGCGAATAGAGGAGCACCAACCCTAAATAAATTAACGTGTGAAAAATCACCTTGATTATCAATGAGTTATAAGGATTAGTCTATTAAACTCGTAACTACTTGATTATCAGTACTATGAAAAACTCGCAAAAATCACTTTTGTAACATGTTGATAATCAGTGTATTCAAGATGGCATCACGGAAATAAAAACGCCTAAAAAATTTGGTGGAGCCTACTTTGTTTCGTAAATTTGCAGTAGAGAAATCAATAAAATTGAGTACTATGAAAAGGCTTATCTATTTTCTTTTGACATTGCTTGGTTTTGGTGCAGTGAGCTGTGAGAGGTCAATGGTGGAGTATGGTTGTCCAACGGCAGATTATCACGTGTCGGCTCGAGTGGTTGACAGCGAAGGTAACTCTATTGCGGGCATCGAGGTTGGAAGTTCTTATGGTGAGGTGTTCGGAGTGTCGGATGCGGATGGTGTCGTTGACATTAATTATAGGGGTGGTTCTATAAGTAATATAACATTTACAGATGTTGATGGTGCGGAGAATGGTGGCGAGTTTAGTAAGGTGGAGTTCGATTGGTATTACTTAAATCGTAAGGTGGAGAAAGTCGAAGATGGTGAAGGCTGGTATGAGGGTAAGTTCAATATCGAACTTGGTGATGTTGAAATGACACTCGTGGCTAAGGATAATGTCGAGGAGACCCCCGAAGAGTAATGTATAATATAAATATAGTATAGCGATGAAACGATTGATACTTTTGGCGATGGTGCTGTGTGGTTTGGCGCTCTCGTCATGCGAGAAGGAACCCAAGCATAAATCGTACTATGTGCTCTACTTCTCGGCGCATGTGGTAGATGAGGCCGGCAACCCCATTCAGGGTATCTACTCATACCCCGAGACAAGTGCCTTCTATGGTCGTTCGGGATATAGTGACTACCAGGGTGTGATTTCAGGCTTTGTACATATCCACCCCAGCGAGTTGCGTAACATCGTCTTCGAGGATGTCGATGGAGAGTATAATGGCGGCGAGTATGAGACTATCACGGTTAGTATATACGACAAGCTTACGGGCCTCGACAACAAGCCCGATGATTGGGGTTATGTTGGTAGCGACCATGTAGATCTTGGCGATGTGGTGATGAAACTTAAGTAGTAACCTATAAAACCTTATATGCTATGAAACGACTTTTATATATACTGTTAGGTCTGCTTGGCTTATCAAGCTGCGAGCACTTTATGGGTGCTGCGGAGTATGGCTGTCCCAATGTTGGCTTCTCGCTCAAGGCGCGCGTTGTGGATGAGGCGGGTGTGCCCATTCAGGGTATCGAGGTGCGCACCGAGGATGGCGGATACTTCGAGTACAACACGGGCTTCTCGGACTATCAGGGCTATATTGATGCTCGCGGTAGCTTCTGGCCAGGAACGCAGCATGGCAAGGTGCAGTTCATCGACATAGATGGCGAAGCTAATGGCGGTGAGTTCGAGACGCTGACCCTTCAAATAGAGAATGTCACACAGACCGAGGAGGGTAGCGGCAGCTGGTATGATGGTGCTTATACCGCCGATTTGGGTACCGTGACCATGAAGCTCAAGGAGAAGGGCGAGGAGACCCCCGACGAAACACCAGAAGAGACCCCCGCGGAGTAGTTAACGATAAATTTGTAACATTATGACTGGTAAGTTATTAGTACGACTATTTGCGCTCTTTGGCATGACGCTAACGTGCGTGGCATGCTATGGCGTGGGATACACCGAGTTCAATTCGGAGTTTGGAGCTTCGGGTCGCGTTGTTGACGATGCGGGCACACCCATCGAGGGCATCGAGGCGCGATGTGGAGACATAGTAACGACAACAAATGCCGACGGCCGCTTCTACGTACGAAGCAAGAGTCCTTATATCGTGCTTACGGATGTCGATGGCGAGGCTAATGGCGGCGAGTTTCTGGAGAAGTCGCTCACGTTTAATGATAGCGGCACGAATGTCGATCTTGGCGACATAGAGCTCGAACGCAAGTAATTGATATAACCCTTCGTCATTCCGAAGGAGCGCAGCGACTGTGGGAATCCCATTAACTAAGATGACAGAGCAGGGTGAGGAGATTGCCGCGGCTTGTTCCAAGCCTCGCAATGACGGATTAAAAATTTAATGCTATGAAACGAACAATTCTTATAGTGGCACTGAGTGTTGCATTCGCAGCGGTGTCGTTGTGGCTCATATTGAGCGGTGGCAGCAGCAAGCGCGCCACAAACCTTAAGTATCGCTTGGGTGGTATGCTGATTGGCCTTACGGCGTTGGCATCGACAGCCTGCGAGGGTGGTGGATTTATGACATCATGCTACGACCCTGTGCTCCCTTTGGAGAATGTGCACTATTGGAATGTTGGCGTGGCAAACAGCGAGTTGCGTAATGGCGATGTTGTGGTGCTGAACTACGAGTGTGTGTTTGGCGAGGAGATTACCATATCGTTGGTGAGCGACGACAACGAGGAGGATAGGGTACTTTGCAGTGAGACCTACGCCGTGCAGGTTGGTGGAAACCAGCTATCGTTCACCATCGATGCGGGCGACTATCGCGGTAGGGCGAAGTTGCGCGTGGAGTATGAGAAGTATGAAGAGGGCTATGCCTATCCATTCCACATCTATGTCGCTATAGTTGACTAAGTTATGCTCTTCTCTCGACGCAAAAAGGTGGAGCTCGGCTTTGCGGTCTTCGAGCTTACGGATGCTTGTAACCAGGCGTGCAGGTTCTGCTACAACCACTTTAAGGGTGGGGCAGAGCCTTGCTCGGTTGCTGCACCCGACTTCCGCATGGCACGCCGCACGCTGAAGCGCCTGCTTAACGAGGCGATCATCGGTAGCATATCCTTCTCGGGTGGCGAACCTATGCTTATGCCCCGCATCCACGACCTTATACTCAAGGCGCGCCTTGGGGGCTCGAATGTCAACCTTTTGACAAACGGCACACTCCTTAAGGCCGAGGATATAGACATCATCCGTAACCTCGGTGTGGGCGTGGTGCAGATACCGCTACTGGCGCACCGTGCCGATGTGCACGACCACATAACGCAGCTGCCAGGCTCGTGGGAGCGTGCCATGGCGAGTGCCAAGCGCATAGCAGAGATAGACCCCGCATGGCTGACCCCCGTCTTTATTCTTAGCCGCCTGAATGTCACGGAGATAGAACCTACATTGGAGATGTACGCCGCGATGGGGTGCAAAAGAATTATGCTTAACCGATTCAATATCGGAGGCTTGGGGCGTAAGTATGCTACGGAGCTGACACTCTCGCATGCCGAGTTGCGCGATGCCTTTCGTCGTGCCGATGCCAAGCTTGGTGAGTTGGGCATGCGCGCCCACAATGGGGTATGCACGCCGCTATGTGTGCTCGAGCCGCGAGACTACCCCAACATAACATTTACGCACTGCACAACGGAGCTCGACTCGCGTCCGCTTACGATAAACTACCGTGGCGATGTGCGCTTCTGCAACCACTCGCCCCGCGTGCTGGGTAATATCCACAAGGAGCACCTCGCCGACATCCTCAAGCGCACAGCGGACGAGGGTATATACAATACCACGCCCGAGCGATGCGCTGCGTGTGACTTGTGGCAACGCTGTCGTGGTGGCTGTCGTGCCGCCTCGGAGCAGTTATACGGCACATTCGACATTGCCGACCCTGTTTTAGATTTATAAACATAAATATACATAGATTATGAAACGCTTGATACTCTTTATGTTAGTGGCGCTTGGTTACTCGTTTGTTAGTTGCGAGCCTGAGGGTGACAGGGAGATACTCCCAGCGCCTGAATACGGACCTCAGCCTACCCAATTCAAGGAGAAGGCCAATGTGGAGGAGATGCCTGTCCAGGAGGCGAATATTGATATGCAAAACGAATAAGAAGCTATGGGAAAACGACTTGGACTACGCCAGTGGGTGGCGTTGAAACTCTTTAAAAAATTGCGTCAGATACGCCGCGACGAGCATGTATTAAACACACTTTTCTGGGAGTGTACGCTGCGCTGTAATTTGCAGTGTCGCCACTGCGGTAGCGACTGCAAAGTTGATACAACGCTTACGGATATGCCTGCAAAGGAGTTCTTCCGTGTCTTGGACAACGAGATTACGCCCAATGTCGACCCCAACAAGGTCTTAATCATACTCTCGGGTGGCGAGGTACTCGTGCGCAAGGACCTCGAGGAGATAGGTATCAACCTATATCGCCGTGGCTACCCCTGGGGCATGGTGACCAACGGTATGGCGCTCACACGCCAGAGGCTCGACTCACTTATCCGTGCGGGCTTGCACTCCATCACCGTCTCGCTCGATGGCTTCGAGGAGCACCACTATCATATCCGCCAGAACAAGGAGAGCTTCGCACGCGCCGTGGAGGCTGTGCGTATGATTTCGGCAGATAAGGAGCTTGTGTCGGATGTCGTGACATGTGTCACCCCCGCGCTTCTGCCCCGCCTCGAGGAGTTTAAGGAGTTCCTCTACTCGCTCGGCGTGCGCCAGTGGCGATTGTTTACCATCTTCCCCGTTGGTCGTGCTGCTACCGACCCCACGCTGCAGCTCAACAACGAGGAGTTCACTCTCCTTATGCAGTTTATCGAGAAGTGCCGCAAGGAGGGTCGCGTGAAGGCATCATATGGCTGTGAGGGCTTCCTCGCGGGCTATGAGCTCCGCGTTCGCACCAACCCCTTTGAGTGTCATGCAGGCGTCGGCATAGCCTCCATTCGTGTTAATGGCGATATCTCGGGCTGCACCAGCGTACGTGCCAACTTCACGCAGGGTAATATATATAAGGACAACTTCTGGGATGTGTGGCAAAACCGCTTCGAGAAGTTCCGCAACCGCGCATGGGCGAAGAAGGGCAAGTGCGCCGACTGCAAGATGTGGCAATACTGCGAGGGCAATGGCATGCACCTCTACGACGATGACGAGAACCTGCTCCTCTGCCACTACCACCGCCTAACTAAATAACACAAAATGCTATGAAAGTCCGCCTATCA
>JAEZPN010000081.1 GCA_023413645.1 Bacteroidota bacterium | reverse complement strand
GTGCATACCCTCGCGGAGTACGGGTGTCCAGTTGACCACTACACCACTAACTTTGTTATTCTTGAAGATTACATCCTCTACAGAGTAGCAGTTGAAGATTGTTGCGCCTGCGTGTACAGCCTTGTAGAGTAGTGCCGAGGTGCTCTCCACCGAGTCCATGACGTAGAGGTTATTGTCGTAGGCCTCGTAGTTGATGTCGAACTCCTTGATGATATGTAGTGCCTCCTCCTGCACCACTATCTGGTTGAACATCATAGCACCACCCCACATACCTCCACCTGGCGAGAGTTTGCGGTCGAACTGCGCAACCTTAAGTCCCGCCTTTGCGAGGTAGTAGGCAGCGACGATGCCCGAAGGGCCACCACCAACGATGGCTACATCCAAATCCAAGTTGCGCTCCAACTTATTAAAGTAGGTGCTGATAATACCGTGTGATACGTTTCTTTCAATCATAGTTTTAATTGGTTTATATGGTTATGGGTAATTACTCTTCGCATAGCGTATGGCTAATCGTCATAGCACAGAAGTTGGGGCCACACATGGTTCTGGAGAATCTCCACTATCTCTCGCATCTCTTGTTGGGGGTTGTGGGCATTGATAATGCTACCACTTATGGCAATGCCACTTGCGCCACACGCTAATAGTGTGGAAATGTCTGCCTTCGTGATGCCACCAATAGCAATAAGCGGGATGTCGATGTCGTGGCAGCGCATCTGCTCGATTATCGCACGATAGCCCTCCACTCCGAGTATAGGAGAGAGGTTCTGCTTGGTTGTGGTGTAGCGATAGGGTCCACAACCGAAGTAGTCGGGTGGTGTAGCGCGTAATAGATTAGTAATATCCTCGAATGTGTTGACCGTGCCACCGATGATGTAGCCATCGCCCAAGATGTTACGTGCCTCGGCGATAGGCATATCGTTCTTGCCTAGGTGTACGCCATCTGCCCCTATTCGCTTTGCAAGTGCAACATTATCGTCGATAATAAATGTTGCGCCATACTCACTGCACGCCCTCTGCACTGCGAGAGCCGCACTCTCCAACTCTGCCTCCGATGTGCCCTTCATGCGTAGTTGTATCCATCGGCATCCTCCCTCCAATGCTATGCGTGCAGAGTCGAGGTAGGAGTATCGGTCGTTGTGATGAGTTATGAACTGCAACTGATAGTTATTCAATGTCATAGATGTAGAGTTTTTGAGGGTTAAAACCATGGTTAATAGGTCCGAAACCGTGGCCTATGGAGATGTCTGCGCCATGGCGTATAGCCTCGGTTACAAACTTCTTGGCATGGAATATAGCCTCCTCCAATTCATATCCGCGTGCTATGTATGCCGCTATGGCGGATGATAGTGTGCACCCTGTGCCGTGGGTGTTGCGCGTGGCAATGGTTGCGGAGGTAAAGGTCGTATATTTGATGCCCGATGCGGTCTGCGTAAAGAGGATATCGCACTTGGTGTCACCCACTTCGTGGCCACCCTTCAGAAGTATTGCCTTTACTCCATAGCCGAAGAGGTGCTCGGCAGCACAGCACTTCTCTTCGAGGGTAGTTAAGGGCATCTGTGTAAGAGTCTCCATTTCGGGGATATTGGGCGTGATAAGCGTCGCCATTGGTAGTAGGCGCTGTTTTACAACCTCTTCAGCCTCGGCCGATAATAGGCGGTGACCACTAGTAGATACCATAACGGGGTCGAGGATGATGGGGAGAGTGTACTCACTGAGCGCATCGGCTACGGCTGTGGCAACCTCGGCATTAGAGAGCATGCCAATCTTGACAACCGCGGGTGAGAGGTCGTCTATTACTGCAACAATCTGGTCGCGTACTATTTGTGGGGGGATGGGGTGCTGCGAGTGAACACCTAGCGTATTTTGTGCAGTGATGGCCGTTATGGCTGTTGCACCATATACTCCAAGGGCTGAAAATGTTTTGATGTCTGCCTGAATGCCTGCTCCGCCAGAGGAGTCCGAACCAGCAATAGAGAGTGCTGCTCTATACCTCCTAGTGGCATTATGGGCTTTAGCCTCGTTGTTTAAACTTAAAACCATAATACGTGTAATTATGAGTTAAAAACGAGGTGCCCGCAAACGAAAAAACGCATACCTCCAGATAGGGGTATGCGTTATGATATTATCCACAATTCCTACGGCAGTACTAACTGCATCAGGTTCGAGGGTATAATCTCAGCCAATGAAGGCACCCCTTTGTTACTGCAAATATACACTATTTTTTTGACACCGCAAATCTTTGCTGCGGAATATTTAATGTTGGAAATAATAATTTGTATATTTGCAAGGACTACAATATTTATAATATATGTACGCTATAGCCGATTGCAACAACTTTTTCGTGTCGTGTGAGCGAGCCTTCCGTCCAGATTTGGAGGGCCGTCCCGTCATTGTGCTCTCGCGAAACGATGGTTGCGCCATTGCGCGCTCGAATGAGGCGAAGCGTCTCGGCATAAAGATGGGTGACCCACTATTCAAAATCAGGGAACTTGTCACGCGTCACAACATCGCAGTATTCTCTACGAATATGTCGCTATATGCCGACTTCTCGCGCCGTGTGCGTGCGGTATTGAGGGAGAGTGCCCCATTTATCGAGGTGTACTCTATTGATGAGGCCTTCCTCGACCTGCGTGGCATCGAGGATGTTGACTTCGACCACTTCGCAAAGGAGTTATCGGCAAAGTGTCGTAGGCTTACGTGCATACCCGTATCGGTGGGTGTAGCACCCACAAAGACACTCGCCAAGATTGCTGCAGAGCTATGCAAGAGCTATCCCAAGTTGCGTGGCGGATGCTTCATGCACCGCAAGGAGGATATTGAAAAGGTGCTTAAGCGCTGGCCGATAGAGGATGTGTGGGGCATAGGTCGTCGTACGACACCGCGCCTAAAGGCTGTGGGTGTAAATACGGCATACGACTTCACGCAGCTTAGCGAAGCATACGTGCGCAAGGAGATGGGTATAACGGGCGTGAGAACATGGCGTGAGTTGCGTGGTACGCCCGCCATAGAGTTCGAGGCGGGTGCAGATTCCAAGCAGTCGATATGCAACTCGCGAAGCTTCTCAACTGAGATATACGACAGTGCAGAACTTTCGGAGCAGGTGGCTAAGTTTGCCGCGATGACGGCAGAGAAGCTGCGTAGTCAACACTCTGTATGTTCACACCTCACGGTCTTTGCCGCAACAAACCGCTTCAAGGAGGGCGAGGTGCAGCAGTTTGGTCATATATGTATCCCCTTCGCTGAACCCACGGATAGTACCATAGACATCGTGCGCACCGCGCGCGAGGCGTTGAATGAGATATTTGTGCGGGGCACGGGGTATAAGAAGGCGGGTGTCGTAGCCTCGGGCATAATGCCACGCGAGGGTGTCACGGTGTCGATGTTTAATAGTGGACACCAAGAGCGTCATCGTCGCCTTATGCAGGCCCTCGACAGCATCAATAGCCGCGTAGGTGATGGCTCGGTGGTATTGGCCTCGGCGGGACTCTCGGAGGTGAAGGCAAATAGTGCGCACCGTTCGCCTGGCTACACGACAAATTGGAACGACCTCCCGATAGTAAAATAGTAGGTTAGACAATGCAAAAATAATGGGCTGTCCGAGATTTCGAACAGCCCATTAATGTTAAAGGTGTATATGGTTTAGATTGTACCTGGAGCCCAAAGCTCAACCTCCTCGCCTGTGAGAGGATCGATTGCGAAAGGCTCGCAGAAGTTACCATCCTCACCTACCCATGTAGTGTAGATGAAGGTCATCTCTGATGAACCATAGGGGAAGAAGATGTATGGTGCATCGCGCTCCTCAGAGTGGTAAACCTCCTCGAGGTAGTTGTCACCATCTATATCCTCCCACTCTACCCACTCACGGACGTAGATGCCTGACTCCTGCCAATCGAAGCTCTTACCCTGCTCGTTCATACCGCCAGTGTCGCAGCATGTCATAATCTCAGCGATAAGCTTCTCTACAGTGTTAACGTTTGTGCCCAACTCCTCGTTGATGAGGTTGTCGCGGTACATCGCAGCAGTGTAGACCTTAGTGTGAGGTGCGGGGAGACATGACCAGCTGAATGACATGAAGAGGTGTGGGTTATCATCAACACCAAGGATAGTCACTGCAGGCTGAGTCTCTGCCCACTGTGCCTGGTCGCGAGTAACAACAGTACCGATGTTTGCGATAGGCTTGAAGTTGCATGATACAGCCTCAGAGTATGTGCCATCAGCAGCGTATGCAACAACAACTACTACATAGTCAACATCCATATCAAGACCAGTGAGGGCGATAGCGTTCTCCTCGGTCTTGTTTACATTGTATGAGTCGTAGTTCATGATGATATACTCACCAGCCTTCTTAACTGTGCCACCATAAACCTCCTTCCAATCAGCGTCAGCAGTCTTGCAGAGGATATATGCGTAGCTTGTCGCACCCTCGCACGAGAGGTTGATAAGAGTGTTGTCAATCTTGTACTCCTTGAGCTCGGCAGTGAGCACGAGGTTAGTGTTGTACTCGATAGCCTTTGTTGTAAGCTCCTGCTTGAAGGGCTTACCAATCTTACCCTCAGCATCTACTGCTACGGCGAAGAATGTGAGCTTAGTGCCAGGCTTAACACCATCGTAGCGTGCTACAACAGCCTCGTTAGACTTAACCTGGTAACCCTCCTCAAGGAGCATGTCGATAACATAGTTGTCATCGGGATAAGCCGATGCCATGTATGAAGGCATAGCGTTGTAGAACATCATGATGTGCTCCTCTGTTGTATTAAGAGTCATCTCGATGTAGTCGTAAGCGATAGTAGGCTCGCCAACGATGCTAACCTCCATCTCGCCATCGCGTGTGTAGCCCTGAGTAGAGAATGTCCAGTAAACAACATTATCCTCGAGGTAGACATGCTTAGAGTTCTCTGCGAGGTAGTATGCAACATACTCTGTGCCGTACTCCAAAACTGCACCATTTGTGAAGAGCTCAACGAATGAACCGTTGTACTCCATATTCTCGTGTGTAGCAGCGAGGTAGTCGGGGTGCTCGGTGTAGTAGTTAGCGATGTATGCAGCATCGAACTCGTCAGCCTTAGCGTAGCCGAGCATGTAGTTTGCCGAGCTGTTAGTAGTGAACTTAACATCTACGTCGAAGAACGAAGCCTTAGTCATCTGGAATGATACAGAGCTGTGTGTGTAGTTCTCAGTGAAGAACTCAGCCTCAGTGAGGTAGAGGTCGCCATCCTCGTTTGTGCGAGGTACGGTGTACCAGAAGATGTACTCAGTACCAACCTTCATGCCCTGTGAACGCATCTCCTTGTATGTGAGGTATGCTGAATTCTCCTCCATGAATGATACCTGTGATACATAGCTTACTGTTGAGCCACCAAGAACCTGGTTACACCAATTCATTACAGTGCTAATCTTGTAGTCGGTTGCAGGGATAATACCACAGAGGATGTAGTTTGCACCGTAGCCAGCCTCGATGTGTACGCCCTCCAAAGTGTAGTAAATCTTTGCGGGGTTAGTCGAAACCTTGATGCTTGCGATAGCTGATGAACCATTGTTGAATGTTACCATGAGCTTAACAACACCGTTGTTTACTGCTGCGCCAGACTCGATAGCCTCGAGAGTAGGAGCTACAAAGTAGAGTGTCATAGTGTCACTCTTAGCGTTGTGGTCAACCTCGCACTCCCAACCCTTAGGAGTAGTGATGAGGTAGTCTGCAGCATCCTCAGCGTTGATAGCAAAGGGCAATGTCTCGCCATATGCTGCGAAGATAGAGTCGTAAGGAAGGATGATGCGACCATTCTGCATACCGACCTTAACCTCAGTGCCGTCAGCAAGTGTTACGAGGCAGTAGAGAGCCAACTTGTTGCCATCCTCATCTGTACGCCAGTCTGAGTAAACAACCTTGATGTCCTTGATGATGCTGTCAGCAACAGACTCTGTGTAGCCTGTCTGAATCCATGTTGCGCCGTTGTCGAATGATACCTCGATAACGCCATCAGTAACCTGAGTCTTAGGTGTTGCGTCAGCTACGGGAACAACCTCGCCGTCAATGTAGATAGGCTGTGCATTGCCAAGACCGTCGTACTGAGCCCAGCACAATACGCCGTCAACAACAGTTGTTGTTACGAGACCTGAGGGTATGGCATCACCCTTAGGATATACGTTGATCTTAGTGCCATCAGAGAGGATAATCTGCTTGCTACCATCCTGCTGCTGCTTAACGTCTGTGATAGTTACAAGGCCATTTACCATGTCCTTGATAGCGTTAAGCTCGTCCTCGAGCTGCTGACGGAGGTCAGCAATCTCCTGCTTCATGTTGTTGATCTCGTTCCAAAGTGGAGTGTCATCATACTGACACGACACCATAGAAGAAGATACAACTGCTGTCATAAGCACTGATGCTACAACAGCCTTTGCGTTCTTAAAAAATCGCTTCATAGTGTTGTTGTTATTTAGTTGTTTAATGTGTCCATTTTCAGCACATACGCGTGCGTACAAGCCAACAAATGTAAATATAAAAATCTACACAACCAAATATGGTCGTGAGATTTCTGCATAATTATGTGGTTTCGGGGGAAATGGTTGGTGAAGAACCGCTGTTTGCAGCGAGGATTATTAGGGAGTTTAGTGAGATTAAAGAGTTTAGGGAGGTGGTAGTGTTATGTGAGATTGCTTTACCCTATATTCCCTAAACTCCTTAAATTCCCTAATTGGATAGCGTTTGGTAAAATTACCTGTCAAATGCCTGAGCCTTAAGTGCTATACCCTCGCCGTCGGGAGTTACAAGCACCACGCCAGCCTCTTCGCGTGTGATGTGACCGATTACGTCAACTAAGCCGAGACGCATGATGCTCTCCTGCTTGTCGAGGGGCACGGTGAAGAGTAGTTCGTGGTCCTCGCCACCATTGAGTGCTGCGATTACTGGGTCGATATGCATCTCTTCTGCAAGCTCTGTTGTCTGGCGTGCAATGGGAATACGCTCGAGGTAGATGCGTGCGCCGCACTTCGACGAGCGGCAAATCTGACGCAAGTCGCTCGCAAGTCCATCCGAGAGGTCAATCATAGATGTTGGCTGAATGCCCTCCTCCTTGAGTGCGTCGATGATGTTTATGCGAGCACGTGGCTTGAGGTAGCGCTCCAAGAGGTACTCGTGTCCCGCGAACTTGGGCTCGGGGTTTGCGATGTCCTTCAATACGCGCTTTTCACGCTCCAAGAGGTGGAGACCCATGTATGCTGCGCCGAGGTTCGAGGTGATGCAGATGAGGTCGTGCTCCTTAGCTCCAGAGCGGTATGCTATCTCGCTCTTCTTAGCACGTCCTGTTGCCGATATGGTGATTACAAGACCATTCATCGAGGCTGTTGTGTCGCCACCCACGATGTCTACACCAAGTTCCTTTGCAGCGTGCTCCATGCCCTCGTATAGTTCGTCGAGTGCCTCAACCGAAATCTTTGCCGATACGCCGAGTGCTACGACTATCTGTTGGGGCTTAGCGTTCATCGCGAGGATGTCGTTCACGCCGCGTACTATTGCCTTGTAGCCAAGATGCTTAAGCGGAAAGTAGCTAAGGTCGAAATCTATGCCCTCGGTCATCATATCTGTTGTGAGGAGCATAACCTCGTCGCCAAGGTCAATAATAGCGGCGTCGTCACCCGCAGCCATGAGCGTAGTGTCGTTGCGACGCTCGAGACGTGATGTGAGACGATCTATAAGTCCAAACTCGCCCAAAGAGGCAATTTCAGTGCTATTTGTAGTCTTCATAATTAAATTTTTTGCAAAAATACTTTTTTGATTGGAATATTGCAAAAAAAAACATAACTTTGCCTCAAATTTGTTTTTATTAAAAAGTTATAACAATAATTAAATAGAAGAAATGCTTAATATAATTCTTTTTGGAGCCCCCGGTTGTGGTAAGGGTACGCAGGCTGCACGCTTAGCTGAGCATTACGACCTCTATCACATCTCCACAGGAGAGGTTATTCGCGGTGAGATTCAGCGCGGTACGGAGCTTGGTAAGAGCATGGAGGCTTATATCTCTCGTGGCGAGCTTGCCCCCGATAGCATCGTTGTAGAGATGGTCCGCAACTATATGGCTTCACACTCAGACAAGGGTTGCATCTTCGATGGTTTCCCCCGCACCACTGCCCAGGCTGAGATTTTCGACTCGTTGCTCGCGGAGATTGGCCGCAAGGTAGATGTTATGATTTATATGGATGTTCCCGAGGAGGAGCTCGTACGTCGTATCTTGTTGCGTGGCAAGGACTCAGGTCGTGCTGATGATGCTTCGGAGGATGTTATCCGCAACCGCATTGAGGTATATCGCCAGCAGACAGCTATCGTAGCGGAGCACTACACCAAGCAGAATAAGTATAGCGAGATTAATGGTCTTGGTACTATGGATGAGGTGTTCGGCCGCTTGGCAGAGGTTATTGATGCCAAAAGGTAGATAATATTAGTAAAATAACCTACAACGGGCGGTGTCGATACAATATATTGACCTCGCCCGTGTTTGTTTAATATGATGATAGGAAAGAGAATATATTGCTTAATGCTTGCTGTGGCGATGCTTGCGGGCGTTGTGACGGCTGAGGCTCGAAGCTATGGCGTTAAGGAGATACCGAACGTGCAGCTTCAGGACCGCACGCGCTTTGTCTCAAACCCCGATGGCATACTCTCGCGTGATGCTGTGGCACGCATCGACTCTATATGCTACTCGCTCAAGGAGCGTGGCATAGCGGAGGTTGTAGTTGTCGCTGTCGACGACATCAAGTCGGGTGACACATTTACATTCTCGCAGCAACTCTTTACGTCGTGGGGCGTGGGTGACGACGAACTGGATAACGGCCTCGGCATCTTGTTGGTTAAGGATATGCGCGAGGTGCGCTTTCATACGGGCTACGGTTTGGAGGGTGTGCTCCCCGATGCTACGTGTGTGCAGATACAGCAAGACTATATGCTTCCATCGTTTAAGGAGGGTGACTATAGCGAGGGTATGGTGCTCGGTGTTGAGGCTGTTGATAGCTTACTTACCAATGGCGAACTACCTCGTGCAAAGAGTGAGGAGGATGAAGATGCTATGATTTTGGCACTAATCATCACACTCTTCCTCGTAGCGTTTACCTTTATTATCGTGGTTCGTGCAGATAGAGCGCGCCGAAAGTGTCCCAACTGTGGCAAACATACGTTGAGGGTTACGGAGCGAGCTGTTGTTGAAAAGACCGCTACGCACGTCACCATCCAGGAGACATTGGTCTGTGATAACTGTCATACTACGCATACACGCACCACACGTCGCAATAATGGCGGTGGTGGCGGCATCATCTTCTTGCCCATGGGCTTTGGTGGCATGGGTGGCCGTGGTGGTGGCTTTGGTGGAGGCGGCTTCGGCGGAGGTTTCGGCGGAGGAAGCTTCGGTGGCGGTGGCGGTGGCTCACGCTGGTAATCAATAACTTATTGCAATAACCTATTGGAATATAATAACTAAATAAATAAAACTATGAAGAAAGGAATTATTATTCTTATTTGCATTGCAGGTGCTTTGCTTTTGTTTGCGGGTTTCTGTGCCTCAAAGTACAATGGTTTAGTTAAGGCTGAGGCCGCTGTAGACCAGAAGTGGGCGAATGTAGAGTCGCAGTACCAGCGTCGTGCAGATCTTATCCCCAACCTTGTAGCTACGGTTAAGGGCTATGCTGAGCATGAGGAGTCGACACTTCAGGCTGTGACCGATGCACGTACACGTGCTACATCTATGACTATTGATCCTGCTACTGCAACTCCCGAACAGATGCAGCAGTGGATGGCTGCGCAGGACGAGTTGTCAAGTGCTCTTGGTCGCCTTATTGCTGTTGCGGAGAGCTATCCCGATTTGAAGGCAAATCAGAACTTCTTGCAGCTGCAGGCGCAGCTCGAGGGTACTGAGAATCGTATCTCTGTAGAGCGTCAGAACTATAACGAGGCGGTTAAGGAGTATAATGTTAATGTGCGTAAGTTCCCCAATAACATTATCGCTTCGATGTTTGGTTTCGAGACAAAGAGCATGTTTGAGGCTAATGCTGGTGCGGAGGTCGCTCCAGTCGTGGTTTTCTAACGTCGCTGAATGTTAAAATGAGACTCCTCGGATGTTTGGTCCGAGGAGTTTTTTTTAGTCGGTAGCCACGATGGATGTGACGTGTGTTAGGGGTGCTATCTTGCGGAGCATCTGCAACATACCGCAGTATTTATCGTTCGCAAGGTTTATGGCACGACTCACTGTCTCTTGCTCCTTTAGGGTGTGACACTCGGCGTTGTATACTACGTTGAAGTGTGTGAATGTACTCTCGGCCACAACTGTTGGCGTGGAGAGCGTGCCCTCGAGTGTCAACTCCAGGTTCTTTAGCGCCTTTATACGCTCCTTAAGTAGACTTGTGATTGTGTGTGCGAGGCACTCGAGAGAGGCGTAGAGCATCATCTCTTTGGGGTTGAGAGCCTCTATGTTGCGACCGTCGGCAATCGAAAAGTGGTGGTCGGCAGTCATCTGAAGTGTGATTTTCTGTGTCATAACTAAAAATATTTGTTCTATACGCCAAAAACGTGTCAATAATCGTTCCTTTATGTTGTGTTATTTAGTGAAAAATTACTATCTTTGCCCTATATTATACATATGAGTATGCGTAGACAAATTATATCTTTTTTAGTCCTCGTTGGTACGATTGCCACAGCGGGCAATGTTATGGCTCAACAGCCCGGTGTTGCAGATCGCAGAGCCCAAATTGAGGATATGCTCGAGCGTGGTCGCTGGGGCGAGGCCTATGATGCACTTGTGGCATTGGAGAGCGATATCGACCCTATGACCATGGGTCACGATGCTGAGTGGGTGGCGTATCAGAAGGTGCGTACAGCTGTCGAGTTGGGCGTTGCCGATGCTGAATCGTTGATGGAGAACTTCATCGCGAAGTATCCAGCAAGCATCTATCGCAACGATATGCTCTTCATGCTTGCCGTGTTTTACACCGATAACAACATGATGACCGATGGCGTGCCCATCTTTGCAGAGGTGGACTACAAAGCCTTGGACCCTCGTTCGCGCGAGCGCTACGATATGCGCATGGGTTACATCCGTTTCAAGGAGGGTGACTATTCACGTGCTAAGGGTCACCTCTCGAAGATATCGAGATTGAGTGAGTACTACCCCCACGCACTCTACTATACCTCGTATATCAACTATGTTGAGAGTGAACTCGAGAGTGCTAAGGAGGGCTTTACACAGCTCAAAAATCATGAGGCATATAACACATTGGTCCCATTCTACCTCTTGCAGATAGAGTATCGCAAGGGTAATTACAACTATGTTATCTCGGAGGGCGAGAAACTCCTAAATCAGACTACGTCAAAGACACGCGACGACCTTGTTCGCATCATCGCCGAGAGCTACTTCCTCAAAGAGGACTACGCACAGGCGGCGCGATATATCGCAACGTACAGCCCCGAGAAGATGGGGCGCGAGGAGAACTACATCCTCGGTTACTCGCTCTACCGCATGGCACGCTACAGCGATGCTGTGACACCACTGAGAGTGGTGTGTGGATATGAGGATGCACTCACGCAGAATGCTGCATACCACCTTGGCGACTGCTACCTAAAGCTCGGAAATAAGCAGTCTGCGGCGGATGCCTTTGCTCAGGCTACAGCCACAGGTGAGGGCTACGACGAGAAGATTGCACGCGACGCGTTGTTAAACCAGGGACGTTTGAAGTATGAGTTGGGTGGTGGTCTCTTCAACGAGGCTACGGCGGTGCTTCAGACATACTTGGAGCGCTATCCTGGCTCGCCACGCGAGTCGGAGGTCAAACAGTTGCTCATCGCAAGCTACTACAACTCTGAGAACTACGATGCTGCATACACAGCAATCAAGGAGTATCCCAATCCCGATAATGACATCAAGGCGGCGTTGCAGCGTGTGGCGCTCTTCCGTGCTGTGGATGCTGTAAAGCGTGAGGATTGGGCTACGGCAGAGAGACTTCTTGCCGAGGCTGAGGAGTTGGCACTCCAGCCCAAGTATAACGCCCTTACTCTCTACTGGCAGGGTGAGGTGGCATTTGCTCAGGGCGACATGGCGAAGGCAAAGGAGAAGTACGAGGCATATGTGCGTCGTGCACCCAAGAGCGAGGTGGAGTATCAGTTTGCACACTACGGTATTGGCTATGCTAACTTCGCAAACGGCAACATGGCCGATGCTGCTGAGGCATTCGAGGAGTTTGTGCGTGACTACACCAAGCGTGACGACTACCTCTTCGACGCTCAGAACCGCATTGGCGATGCTCGCTTCACATTGCGCGAGTTCGCTTCGGCACGTAACGCATACAAGGTATCTATCTCTTCAACCTCTGAGTATCGCCACTATGCTCGCTACCAGCTCGCTATGCTCGAGGGTATCGACAAGAAGCAGACAAAGAAGATAGAGATGCTCAAGGCTATTGTTTTGGATGGCACAGGCGACTATGTGGACGATGCGTGGTATGAGTTGGGTCGCACACACATCGCTGCAGAGCACTACTCGCAGGGTGCCGAGACATTGCAGGATTTCGTTGATAGCCACAACTCGTCGCCATACTACGTCAGCGCGATGTCGGATCTCGCCCTTGCATACTACAACCTCGGCCGTAAGAACGATGCTATAACTTGCTACGAGAAGGTTGTGGAGTATGATCCACAGTCATCTTCGGCACTCGAGGCTATGCGCAGCCTTCGTGACATCTATGTTAAGGAGGATAGAATCGACGACTACTTCGCATATGCTGAGCGTAGCGGTGCACAGAGCGATATGAGCGCTGCAGCACGTGACTCGCTCACCTTCGCCGCAGCAAAGAATGTCTACCTCGCAGGTGACATGGGTGAGGCACGTACAAAACTTACTAACTACTTGCGTACCTTCGAGAAGGGTTACAACCGCACCGAGGCTCTCTTCTACTTGAGTGACTGCCACGTGAGTTTCAATGACAATGTCTCTGCAATGGAGACTATGGAGGAGCTCTTGGCGCAGGGACTCAATCAGTATACAGAGCGCGTTTTGGGTGTCTATGCCGATATGACCTACGACATGAAGAAGTATGTTAAGTCTGCCGAGGCATACCGTTCGTTGTACGATGTGGCACACGAGAAGGATAAGCGAGCAAGAGCTTCTGAGGGCTATGTAGATGCTACATCTATGACCGAGGACAATGCAGCTATCAAGCGCATGTATGAGGATATTGCCGATATGACCGATGCTACAGATTGGGCACGTCGCTATGCTAAGCTCGTGATGGCAGATGTGCTCCACAGCGAGGGTAACACACAGTCGTTGGAGTTGTATAAGTCGCTTGCCGAGAATCCTATGACCGAGGAGGGTGCTGAGGCATACTATCGTGTTGTTGAGGCTGCATATATTGCTGGCGACTATGAGCGTGCCCAGCAGCTCGTCTTCGACATGGGTCAGTGTGGCTCGACGTACTGGCAGGGCCACATCTTCATCCTCTTGGGTGACACATTTGTTATGACAAATAACACGTTCCAGGCGCGTGCTACATACCAGAGCATCGTCGACGGATACTCGCCAAAAGATGATGGCGTGGTTGCCGAGGCTAAGGAGCGCATCTCGAAGCTCCCAAAATAGTGTAGTAACCGCTAAAAGAGATTGCGAAATATGAGATATACAAAATATATGTTTGTGGCTGCGGCTATGTTTGTTGCCGTGGCGTCACTCTCGGCTCAGGAGTATAAGCAGGTGGTGGTGACAAAGAACTATACACACGAGGTGGCTCCCGCAAAGAAGATTACGGCACCCACCGAGATTAACGATGCCCCTGTTATCGAACCCGAGATTATCTACAACGTAAATCCCGAGACATGGCAGGTGGAACTCGAGGACCACAATTTCAAGCCTGCGAGAGCGGGCTACGCCGACGACTTCTTCCGTCCCAAGAACTTCTTTGCTCGCATCGCTGCGGGCTACCCATTGGCTACGGATGCTGTTGTACGCTATACGGCACACAACAAGCGCATGGGCTACTTCGGTATTGGCGTAGACCACAAGGCTAACTTCGCGGCCAAGACAAATGGCTATGGCGATAAACTCTCGATGGCAAACAGCTACGCTATGTCGAACACAATTAATGTCGACGGTGGTTTGATATTGGGTCGTCAGATGCTCGAGGCGAGCCTCGACTATGGTAACGATATCGTAAACCGCTACGCACTGCAGACCCCCGATCGTCTATACTTCCACGATGGCAACCTACGTATTCGCTATGGTGACGACTTTGTTGATCTCTCGCGCCTAAACTTTGGCGTTGAGGTTGAGGGTGGCTGTTGGAGTCAGCATATGCCCGTTGCCGATGAGAGGTTGCGTATTGGCGAGTATAATGCCAATGTCGCAGCTAAGGTGGCACGCAGCTTCAAGGGTAACATTGTAGGTGTTAACGCCGGTTTTGGTATGTGGCATGGTGACAAAAATATCGACTACAGTGATATGGCCGTGAATGCGGGTGTTAGCTACGCTCGTTCATTCGGCATCATCAACGTCGCCGCAGAGGTGGGTTATATGTACGACAAGGTGGCTGGTAGAGAGAAGGCTTCGCACTTCTTCTTGCCCGCTGTGCGATTGGACTTCGACTTCGGTAAGGTGGAGGCACAGCCCTTCATCGAGCTAGAGACAAACATCAAGCATAATGGCATCGAGGCGCTATATGGTCAGAACGAATTTATAGCCTTTGCGCCTATGCAGGATATGTTCAATAGTGTAGCCTCTACACGTAGTTACGACCTATATGCCGGTGTTGGTGGCTCGGATAAGCACTCGAAGGTAGCATATAGGGTATATCTCGGTAGCAGTTTCATTCGCGACCAGATGTTCTGGTATGTTGACGAGATTGGCACCTTTGGCTTTGCGCAGGGTCGCAACACTCGCCTCTTTGCGGGTGCTGAGGTGGAGTATCACCCCGTCGGAGGCCTTAAGCTCACAGCATCGGCACGTGCTCATCTCGATTATACAAAGTCTACTATGTACGCTGTCTCTGACCCAAAAATCGTCGCTAACATCCTTGCAGAGTACCGCCTCAAGCGCTGGAAGTTTGGTATCTCGGGTGACTTTATCGGTCGCAGAGAGTGGTCGGGT
Source organism: Bacteroidota bacterium (assembly GCA_023413645.1). Classification (GTDB taxonomy): domain Bacteria; phylum Bacteroidota; class Bacteroidia; order Bacteroidales; family Rikenellaceae; genus Alistipes. The sequence goes on along the minus strand of JAEZPN010000081.1, from coordinate 588 downwards.
AGCGATTTTGTTAATGGCATGAGCGTCGTGGCATTCGAGGCAGATGCTATCTTTGACCTACATGCCGACGTGGCATTCCGTGTTAAGAATGGCGTGGAGCTCTTTGTTAATGGCTACAACCTCTTGAATCAGGATATATATGATTACGCCTACTATAACCGTAATGGCATCGGTTTCATGGTAGGTGCAAAGATTGACTTCTAAACTCCTTAGGGCTATGTCAAAATCGAAAATGTATGCAAAGCGTGACCGCTCGCGTGGCGATGCACGCTGGCAGGGCTCGGGCAAAGGTTCGTTCATGGCACGTATGCTCCAGCGTCCCGCAACGAATTCGCGTAACAACGCCCTATTGTGGGGTCTTGCATGGCTTATAATAGGTGTAATAGGCGCATGGTACTTCGCCATTATGCCAACCTCTATGATTGGATATACCATATGTGATAGCTCCGTGCGATTGATTTGGCAGTTGGCACTCGGTCTTGCGGTGTGGATGTCGTTTGGAGTTGTCTACTTCGCCTTTGGTGTTATGCGTAACCGTGGCACGGCGCTTATCGAGATGTTTGGCCGCATGCTCTTTGCACATTGGCC
>JAEZPN010000064.1 GCA_023413645.1 Bacteroidota bacterium | reverse complement strand
CTCGTAGAGCGTCCTCTTACCTCTCGCTACAAGGGCCTTATCAACATCCAGTATGCCGTAGGTCGTTGGGTATTCGATGCTACAGCGCAGCTCAATGGTCCTGTGCGCCTTCCTGAGCTCGAGGGTGACCTCGTAAAGGCTGTTGAGAACCCCAATCTCTCACCCGTATATCCCATGTTCTTTGCGCAGGTGAGCTACAAGATGAGTAACCTTACGCTCTATGCTGGTTGCGAGAATATCGCAAACTACATGCAGGGTCACAATGGCCACGGTCAGGCTCCCATCCTCGGTGGTGATGCTCCCTACAACCCAGGCTTCAACTCATCAGCTGTATGGGGACCACTTATGGGTCGTAAGTTCTATATCGGCTTACGCTTGAACATATATTAATGCAATAAAGTAAGAACAAGTACGTTAACTAAACAAAACACTATACTAATATGAAGAAGATTATCTTGGTGCTTTTCGTAGCACTTTTCAGCTTCGCAGTAGCCGAGGCTCAGCAGCCTAAGGGCGAGAAGAAGAGCGTGACAACAGTATTCGTAACAGATATCGACTGTGCTGGTTGCGCAAAGAAGGTTACTAACACTATCCCCTACGAGAAGGGTGTTAAGGATGTTCAGGTAGATGTTGCAGCAAAGACTGTTACCGTAACTTTTGACCCTGCTAAGACTAACAACGAGACCCTCGTTAAGGCCTTCGCAAAGATTAAGATTAAGGCTGAGGCAGGTTGCGCAGAGAAGGGCGAGGCTAAGGCTTGCACCGATGCTTGCTGCACAGGTCACAAGCACTAATAGTGGGGTAGTCTACGCTACTCAACAATACAAAAAGATTAGGGGTTGTCCTTGCTGGACAACCCCTTACTGTTTAAATAGCTTTGCTATCTAACTCCGCGAACTTCGATAGACCAATAATCTGCCAACCACGATATATCATCCTTAGCGATAGGATTATAACCACGCCCATTGCCAAGAAACTAAATACATATATATAGTGTAGCGTTGTGTTATGCTCTGCAGCGCGCAATGCCGCAACGTCGTGATTGCCCTGAGGCTCGCCATACCACGATATCCACGCCTTACCCGTAATGCTTGAGGTGTCGTTGTCTGAGTTGTAGTTGTTGTCGATAGTAAACTCATCCGATGTGTAAAGTGCTACCTCGTTGTACGATAAATCCTTGTTAATACCGTTGGTAATTTGTATGAATGATATCGTAACTACGCCAAGTACCAGTACAATGCCTGCGAAGCATACTGTGAGGGCGTTGATAATCTTCGCAGCACCGCGGCGCACTATCTCGGGTAGTGCCTCACATCTACGCATCGAGTTAATGGCAATTATAGATAACACTCCAGTTACGATGCACACACCTGCAAATAGTTGCGATACCAGCATAAATGATGATGTTGGAGTGTCGTTTGCTACAACATAAACTATTGTCGTAATCTCGAGTGTTATGGCAATAGTCATCGCAAGCGTGCTAATAGCATATAGGCTTATTGCGCCCCGTGCCTCCTTGGGTGCTACACCTCTCCATCTGAGCAGTACGATGCTAAATATCCACTGTTTAACCAATGTGATATGGAAGTATACGATGGATGAAACTGCCAAAACCGTACAGAGAACCAGGACCACAGTACTCGCGGTGGAGTATGTGTCTAATAGTTTTACTCTCACAAATAAGGCGCTAACCGCCAGTAGTAGAAGGATGACGGTTGTCGTTTTGATGCGTATTAGCGACTGCTGTCGCTTCCAAATATCTTCTATGGTATCGTTCCAGAGTTGTGTAATATCGTTTGAGTTCATAGTGCTATTTTGTTATTTACTATTATTGTTGATCTACACACTCAACCTCTACCTCCTCGTAGCTAACCTCTTCGCCTACATTATCCTCGATGGGCTCGGGAAGTACGGGGAGTTCCGACTTGCTGATTAACCACCAACCACGATAGTAGTAATACATGGCTACGATACCTCCGCCAATCATGATTACTAAGGCTATGATGAAAGCAGCAATAGCACCCTCGGCATCCTCCAATGAATTAAGGAAGGCAAGATCCTCCTCGTCTGTGAATTCATCATCCATAGAGTCCCAGATGCCCGACAATAAGACGTTGTCGCTATCCTCAAACTCCTCGTAATCGTCATACTCCTCATCAACGTCGGTCCAGATATTGCTGAAATTAGAGTCGTAACTATCTATGTCGTCGTAGTTATCTAAGGCGTTAAACGTCAAAGATATAAATGCAAATACCATGATGATAGAGCCCACGGCTGTAGCCACAAATGATATGATGTAGTTGATAAATAGGCTCTGCGCGCCCTGCTTAGCAAGCTCGGGCATATCGTCGGCTCTGCGCAGACGGATGATGGCGATAAACTCTAAAATCATGCCCGCAAATCCAGCACCCTCGATTAATGAGCTAAGCACCTCGGCAGCACCACCAATAAAAGGTACTGTAGTAAATCCTCCTATGACGCCAGATGCTGCGGCTGCAATGAGAGTGATTAGTAGGCCTAAAGAGAATAACTTGATGCTCTTTTTGAGTGATTCGGGAGCGGCATTCTGCCACTTTCTAACATCAAAATAGAATATCCACATCATCACGACGGAGATGATGGCAGGTGCAAGCATGATAAGTAATACAACAATACCAAATATAAGAAGCGGCGTGCCTACACTGGGAGCATCCTCAATAGAGCCCAATCCAGAGAATAGTAGTGCCATGCCAACGAATAGCAGTGCAAGGCATGCTATTCCCAAATACAGCATTATGCGCTGTCTCTTCCACATTGCGCCAACAGCCTCTTTCCAACTTTTGGCAGCCTCGATAGATTGCTGATAGGGTGTCATAATTATAATATTTTAGTTGTTATTTGCGGAAAATGAAATATACGGCGAGGACCAAGCATAGGAAGCCGACGTAGTGGTTCCACTTGAGTCCCTCATGCAGAAATATTGCCATAAAGAGCGAGAAGACAACCAACGATATAACCTCCTGAATAACCTTTAGGTGCCATAGCGTAAATGGACCTCCAAACTCTGTACTGCCAAGTCGGTTGGCGGGTACCTGGAAGCAATACTCCAAGAGAGCTACGCACCAGCTTATAAGTACGATGACGAGCATGCCCTTGAGCATAAATGGCTTTTCGGGTGAACTGAAGCGTTCGAGTTTATCCTTAAAGGCGATGTGGCCATACCACGCGAGTGTCATAAAGACATTTGAGCAGATGAGAAGTGCTATTGTTGAGATACCTCTTCCAAGCATATAATTTCGTTTTAGTTTTTGTTTTAGTAGGACAAATTTATAAAAAAAATGGTAAATGTGCGTGGCACGTGCTCTTTTTTTTGTCTATCTCATATTTTCGTTGTAATTTTACACCGATTATTGTATTACAAAACATAACCAACGAATGATGAACAAATTTTTAGGACTTACCGCTATGGGAATTTTTGCAGTATCAACCATGGCGACTGCTCAGGAGGCTGAGCAGCCTTGGATTGTTGACCGCTTCGATGACATTAAGGTTATCCGCTACGAGGTGCCAGGCTTCGAGAACCTTACAGCAAAGGAGAAGGAGTATGTTTACTACCTCTCTGAGGCAGCTAAGTGTGGTCGCGACATCCTTTTCGACCAGAACTTTAAGTACGGTTTGGCTATACGCCGCTCTTTCGAGACCATCTACACTGAGGCTCGCAACACTCCCGAGGCTGAGACTGCTGAGTTCCAGGCTTTCGAGAAGTATTTGAAGAAGATGTGGTTTGCGAACGGCATCCACCACCACTACTCAAACGATAAGTTTGTGCCCGAGTTCTCTGAGGCATGGTTCCGTGCTCAGATGGCCCTCTACATCAACGATGCTAACCGCCAGATGGATGACGATCTCCTTTGCCGCATCATCTTCGACAAGGAGCTCTACGCATCACGTCTCAACCAGAAGGCTGGTGTAGATGTTATCACTGCTTCGGCTAACAACTACTTCGAGGGTGTTAACCAGGAGGAGGTAGAGGCATTCTATGCTGCTATGGCTGCTGCCGATGAGGGTAGCCCTGAGCCTATCTCTTACGGTCTTAACTCTAAGCTCATGAAGAATGAGAATGGTGAGATTTATGAGAAGGTATGGCGCGTAGGAGGTATGTACTCTGAGGCTATCGAGCAGATTGTATACTGGCTCGAGAAGGCTGAGAAGGTTGCTAACCCCACACAGAAGAAGTATGTTAAGGCACTTATCAAGTACTACCGTACTGGCGACCTCAAGATGTTCGATAAGTACAACGTGCTTTGGGTAAACGATACTGACACTAACGTCGACTTCGTTAACGGCTTCATCGAGAGCTATGGCGATCCTCTTGGTCGTAAGGCTTCATGGGAGTCTGTTGTAAACTTCCGCGACGTTGAGGCTTGCAAGCGTACTGCTATCATGGCAGAAAATGCTCAGTGGTTCGAGGATAATGCTCCTATCAACCCCGCATACCGCAAGGAGGTTGTTAAGGGTGTATCTGCAAAGGTTATCACCGTTGCTATGCTTGGTGGCGACTGCTATCCCGCAACAGCTATCGGTATCAACCTCCCCAACGCAGACTGGATTCGTAAGGAGCACGGCTCAAAGAGTGTGACAATTGATAACATCACTTACGCATATGCTAAGGCTGCTGATGGTAACGGCTTCAACGAGGAGTTCGTACTCCGTGCAGAGGATCGTGAGCGCATGCGCCTCTATGGCAAGCTCTCTGATGACCTCCACACAGACCTCCACGAGTGTCTCGGTCACGGTTCAGGTCAGCTTGCTCCCGGTACTAAGGGTGATGAGCTCCGCACATACTCTTCAACTCTTGAGGAGGCACGTGCAGACCTCTTCGCACTCTACTATCTCGGTGATCAGAAGCTCGTTGAGATCGGTCTTATCCCCACTCTCGACGTTGCATGGGCGCAGTATAGCAAGTATATCATGAACGGTATGCAGACACAGCTCTCACGTATCGAACTAGGTAAGGATGTAGAGGAGTCTCACATGCGTAACCGTAAGCTTATCGCTGAGTGGTGCTACGAGAATGGTAAAGATGAGAACGTTATCGAGATCATTGAGCAGGAGGGTAAGCACTACGTTGTTGTAAACGACTTCGTACGTCTCCGTGAGCTCTTCGGTGAACTTCTCTGCGAGGTACAGCGCATCAAGTCTGAGGGTGACTACGAGGCTGGTAAGGCACTTGTAGAGGACTACGCAGTAAAGGTTGAACCTAACTTCCACGCCGAGATTATCGCACGTAACAAGGCCCTCAACATTGAGCCTTATGGTGGTTTTGTTAACCCCAACTACCACCCCGTATACAACAAGCGTGGTAAGATTGTTGATGTGAAGATTAGCTACGATAGCAAGTATATCGATCAGCACCTCGAGTACTCATCTAAGTATTCATTCCTCCCTTCATTCAACTAATTTGTTGTGATAAGTCGCAATCTGCGGCGTATCTCTAATAGTTAATAGCCCAGGGCTGTACGTTAAAGTACTATCCCTGGGCTATTCCTTTTGTGATACACCACATCTCACGGCTTCTGATAACAATTTTTTACTCATTGTAGTCTAAGAACTTCTCGTCGAAGTTGACCAAGTAGACACGCTCCGTGGCACGGGTGATGGCTGTATACAACCACCTCATCATATCTCTCGACATCTCCTCATCGCCAAACAGACACCTATCCACAAAGACAGCCTTCCACTGTCCACCTTGTGCCTTATGGCAGGTTACGGCATAGGCAAACTTAACCTGCATGGCGTTGAAGTGGCAGTTCTCGCGGATGGCACGATAGCGCTTCGTGCGCGACTTTATATCCTCATAGTCCTTCTCAACCTCATAGAATAACTTGCGACTCTCCTCGCGTGTCAAAGATGGCGACTCCGAAGCAAGCGTGTCGAGCATGACCTTTGCCTCCATGGTGTAGTCGTCGTAGTCGGGAAACTCCACAACGGCATCTATAAACCTAAAGCCGTAGAACTCCTCGAAACGGCGTATGCGCTTAAGGCGTACCACGTCACCATTTGCAACGAACGACATTGGCGAGTGCTCATCGTGCTCGGCATAGAAGTAGTTGTTCTTCACTATCATAAGCATATCGCCACTCTCAATCTCCTCCTCTGCTGAGAGGTTATAGCGGCGTATACCCTCGTTGTATCTGTTTGCACGCTTATTCGAGCGTGTGATAACGATGGTCTCATCGCGGCCATACTTCGAGTAGCACTCCTCAAGGGCCTCGAGTAACTCGCCACCCTGCACACTGCGGAAGTCGGGGTGTGACATGTCGAAGCGTGGAATCTCGTAGAGGCGGTTCTCGAGCATGCAGCGTAGCATAGTGGCGTTAAAGAGTATGCCAGAGTCTTGCGTCTGGCGTACAACCTCGTCCATGGTGTTGTAGTCGACATCGCCATAGGGTAGTAGCTCTGCGGGGTCGAGAGCTGGGCTGTAGTCAATACCTACTGGAGGTAGCTGAGCATCGTCACCTACGAGCATAAGTCTACACTCCTTGCCGCTACGCACATACTTGATAAGGTCCTCGAGGAGGTTGCCCGACCCAAAGGTTGCACCCTCGGAAGATGTAGTAGAGAGCATCGAGGCTTCGTCGACAATGTATACTACGTTTTTATCCTTATTGAAGTCGAGCGAGAACTTTGACTCGTAATCTGCCATCGTGCGCTCACGATATATCTTTTTATGGATGGTGAAGGCCTCCTTCTTGGCATAGTGCGATAATACCTTTGCTGCACGACCAGTAGGTGCAAGGAGTATTGTCTTGATACCCAAATCGTTGAGTGCTGCAACGAAGGCGGCGATAATGGTTGTTTTGCCCGTTCCAGCATATCCGTTAAGTAGGAAGATACGCTCATAATCTGCCTCTGTCACCCACTCGGATAACTTTTCTATGATTTTTTTTTGGTTAAAAGTTGCTTCAACCGATAATTTTGCGTAAATTTGATGCGAAATATGTGTGCTAAGCATAGCTCCCTATTTTGAACGTAAACTAAAGACGATACAAACTTAATAAAAAATAATTACAAAATGAAAAATTCAAGATCTATCAAGGTTATTGTTATCATCTCAGCTGTGGTGTTGGCTATCGCTGCATTGGCTGCCCTTGCTTGGAACGTGATGATAGTAGCAAAGCCTATTCAGTTTGAGAACCACTTCGAGGAGCGTACTGCAACGGTTATCGCGAAGGAGCAGCAGATTGTCAAGCTCGTTCAGGCATACCGCGACAATAACCCCAAGAAGGAGTTTACTACAAACTGGGATGAGCTTACAGATTTCGCTTTGAATGGTACAATGGAGTATCACAGCCAGATCTACGATGAGAACAACTTGGATAACGCTGCAAAGATTGAGGCAGCTCTCAAGAACGATCCTAACTGGAAGAACGAGCGCGTTGTTCGCGTAGCTGTTCGTGATACAGTATTTGATGATGTATATGGCAAGTGCCGCCTCACTTTGGATGAGATGAAGAACTTGCGTTACATCCCTTACACAGACAACAAGGTTGAGTTCCAGCTCGACACTGCAACTTACGTTTCAGGTGCATACCGCACTCACTTGATCCGTTGCCACGCTCCCTACGTTAAGTTCATTGACCACAAGACTTACAACGTAGAGTTCTGGAACCTCCTCGATGAGCAGTTTGTATACTTCATCAACCACCAGGAGGCTAGCGAGGATATGAAGAAGATGAAGGCTGATGGTATCAAGAAGGCATTCGACAAGCGAGGCGATGAGCGATATATGATCGGTTCTGCACACCCCATCCCAATGGATGAGCAGTTCTTCGGCGTTACATTCGGTAGCCTCGAGGAGCCTACCAACGAGACAGGTAACTGGGGCGGTAGCGCTAAGTAGTCATGATGCAAACATCACTAAATAATGTGTCCATCCGCCTTAAATCGGGTGGACACTCTTTTTCAGCATTGGAACTAAGTGCCGAGGTGCGTAGTGCCTCTCAACCTGTCGAGGTCGTAGTACTCACCGCAAAGAGTACGCTTGTGCCTGCGGAGTTCTTCGATAGGGAGCATGCTGCAGACTACCTCATAGAGGTTGGACTTACACCATCGGTTGCTGAGTGTGCAGTCTATAGCGACGTGGTGAATGGCGCTGTGGCAGTAATGGCTGTTAGCAAGAGGTGTTATGCAGAGCTTCGCGAATTGATAGCTGTTGGTGTTAGATTCACTTCGCCACTTCTCGAGGACGATATTTTGGAGAAGGGTAGTGTCCTACACCTGGAGTCGGATGTGCTCTATGTGCGCATCTTCGATGGTGGTCTTCGCTTTGCTGAGGCTTTAGAGTGCAAGAACGACGCAGATATGTTGTACTACCTAGCAACGCTAAACCAGGTGTATGGCATATATAATATGTACGCGCGCGCGAAGGGTGATGTAAAGCGTATGCAGAAACTTTTGAAAACTCTATTTAAGGAATTGGTATGCGAATAATAAGCGGTAAATATCGCGGTCGTACCATCGTGCCGCCTCGCAACTTGCGAGCACGTCCCACGACCGACTTCGCCAAGGAGAATCTCTTTAATGTGCTTGGTAACCTCGTGGACTTTGAGGATCTCGATGTCCTCGACCTCTTCTCAGGTACGGGTTCTATAAGTTATGAGTTTGCATCGCGTGATGCGCGTAGTGTTACCTCGGTGGAGGTGAATAGTGTGCACCACAACTTCATCCGCCAGACAGCTCGCGACTTGCAGTTCGAGAATTTCTTTGCTGTTAAGGCAAACGTGTTCCTCTACCTTAAGAGTTGCACTAAAAAGTTTGACCTTATTTTCTCGGATGCACCATACGACTTGGAGGGTAGTGAGGAGGTTATCCGTCTTGTCTTCGAGCGTGACTTGCTAGCCGAGGACGGTATCTTGATATTTGAACACTCTAAGGACCAGGATGTTAGTAATTTCCCTCACTTCTGGCAGACACGTAGCTATGGTAGTGTTCAGTTCTCGTTCTTTAGAAAAGAGTAATTTTTTTTGAAAAAAGTAGCGAAAAATTTTGCGGGTTTGAGAAAAAATACTACCTTTGCAACGCAATCGAGAAATAACGATTGTAAGGCTCTAAAAATGGTGTGGTAGTTCAGCTGGTTAGAATACCTGCCTGTCACGCAGGGGGTCGCGGGTTCGAGTCCCGTCCATACCGCTCAAAGGATGATCTTAGTTGGTCATCCTTTTTTTGTTATGTGATGACGATGCTACTATCGTAGCATACGAGCATACAATATGATGCTATAGTGAGCAAGCTCCCACGCATCATATTGTATGCTCATTCGCTTTGCGAATCGTCATCATCTAAATATACCATTGAGCTATCTTTGCACTGCTCACTGAATACGGGTTGAGCCGATATGATAGTGTCTATTGCTCGGGCTAATGCCCTGCGCTATATGGTATCGGCTCTACGACTTCGTCGTTCGAGTCCCGTACCACTCTGACAATAAAACATGTGTGTAAATTGGGGTTACTCTTTGACTATGCGGGGAATGGGGTAGGATTTAAGTTCTTGGTTGTATGCCCGCTCCTTGCCGCCAACGTGTGCATTTAAAAGCTGATGAAAGGCAGCGGAGTGATTATGGTGACGCGTATGGCAGAGTTCGTGGAGCATGATAAACTCGCGCAAGTGTTCGGGGAGAAGCATCACGAAGAGCGAGATGCTGATGCCATTGCGGCCACTGCACGATCCCCAGCGGGTGTGTGCCGAGGAGATGCGTAGCGACGTGTAGCTAAAGCCATGTTCCTGTGCAAGGCGTGCTAGTGTAGTGGGGATATAGGAGCGAGCCTCACGGCGTAGGCGCTCAACCTCCGCAGGTGTAATAGTGGGATATTGTGCAATGCGCTGGCTGAGACGCTGGCGTGTAAGTTCTATCCACTCTACCTTGCTCTCGGCAAAGGCGATAGCCTTAGCGCGGCTACTAAATAGTGGGTAGGTGAGGCGTAATGTGCCGTCACGGCGTACGACAAGACGAATAGAGCGTGCACGCAGTGAGCGCACACACTCTATCATTCCAAGTATCTTATGTTCTACGATGGCCATTAGCCGATACGCTGGCGTACCGCCTCGAAGAGCATTATAGCCGCTGCTGCTGCAACGTTGAGTGACTCGGTGTGACCGATAAGAGGAATTGCCAACTGCTCGTCGCAGAGTTTCAAAACCTCCTTCGAGATGCCCTTATCTTCGGCACCCATAACGATTACTGTGGGCTTTGTGAAGTCTGCATCGTAGAGGAGCTTTGTGCTCTTCTCTGTTGCAGCTACAATCTGGAAACCCTCCACCTGTAATGTCTTGAGAGTGTTGCGGATAGAGCCTACGCGGCATACAGGGATATTGTTCAAAGCACCGGCAGATGAGCGAATAGCATCACCATTTACGGGAGCAGAGTTCTTCAAGGGTGTGATAAGACCGTGAGCACCTGCGCACTCTGCAGAGCGGGCGATACCACCGAAGTTGCGCACGTCGGTTACGCCATCGAATACCACGATAAGTGGTGTCTCATCCTCGGGTACACGCTCGAGGATATCGTTGAGCTCCACGTAGTCGATAGCGGCAATCTGTGCCACTACGCCCTGGTGGTTACCGCGAGTGAGGCGGTTGAGCTTCTCGATGGGCACCTCCTGCCAACGGATATGGTGACGTGCCATAAGGTCCTTGAGGTCGTTCATAAGCTGACCGTCAGCACCCTTCTTAATATATACGCGCTCAATCTGCTTGCGTGCTTCGACAGCCTCAGCAACGGGGCGTATTCCAAAAATAATATTTTCCATACTCTATCTTATTTATAGACAGTAGTTTATACTTAATTCTGCTCGGTAATCTCCAACTCGTACGACGCCTTCTCCCACTCGTGCATGAGCTGGTCGTAGCGTTGCTTTAGTGCGTCATACTTAGCGTAGTCGTCGGCGTTATACTCCGTGGACTCGGCGAAGCGCTTGTCGTAGGCTGCAATCTCTGCCTCGACCTTTGCCAACTCCTCCTCTACACTCTCTACGGCCTTACGCAACTTGCGAAGTAGCTTCTCCTGCTCCTTCTTCTGCTCGTACGATAGCTTGCCAGTGCTACTCTCTGTGTTGCTCTTCTCTGATGCTACGGGCTTATCTTTGCGTTCAATCTCCTGCAATGACTCCACCTTGCGCTTCTCCAAGAAGTACCATATATCGCCGAGGTACTCCCTAACGCCACCATCACGGAACTCGTAGATGCGGTCAACAAGGCCGTCGAGGAACTCTCGGTCGTGCGATACAACGACCACCGTGCCGTCATACTTCTGCAACGCATCCTTCAATATATCCTTCGAGCGCATATCCATATGGTTGGTGGGCTCATCGAGGATAAGAAGGTTGTAGGGCTCGAGCATGAGGCGTGCCATAGCGAGGCGTGAACGCTCACCGCCAGACAAAACCTTGACCTTCTTCTCGATGTCCTCGCCACGGAAGAGGAAGGCGCCGAGGATGTCGCGCAGACGTGTGCGTATGTCGCCCACAGCCACGCGGTCGAGGGTGTCAAATACTGTGAACTCGCCATCCATGAGGTCGTCCTGGTTCTGTGCATAGTAGCCGATATTGACATTTGCACCGAGCTTAATGTTACCCTCCGTAGGCTCCAACTCGCCGATAAGCATACGTGCAAAGGTTGTCTTACCCTCGCCGTTACGACCAACAAGGGCTATCTTCTGTCCGCGCTCGATGGTGAACTCTGCACCCGAGAATATGCGCTTCTCGCCAAATGCCTTGCCCACCTCCTTGACCTCTGCAACGATTTGACCTGTGCGGGGTGCGGGCGGGAACTTGATGTTTAGGCGTGAGAGGTCCTCCTCATCTACCTCTATGCGGTCGAGCTTCTCGAGCTGCTTGATGCGCGACTGCACCTGGTTACTCTTTGTAGGCTTATAGCGGAACTTCTCGATAAACTCCTCGGTCTTCTCGATTAGGCGCTGCTGGTTCTCGTAGGCTGCCATCTGCTGTGCGCGACGCTCCTGACGTAGTACAACGTACTTCGAGTAGGGCACCTTGTAGTCGTAGGCCTTGCCCAACGAGATTTCAACGGTACGTGTGGTCACGTTATCCAAAAAGGCGCGGTCGTGCGAGATTAGGAGCACTGCACCGTTATAGTTCTTGAGGTACTCCTCCAACCACTGGATACTCTCGATGTCGAGGTGGTTGGTAGGCTCATCGAGCAAGAATATTGAGGGACGACGCAAAAGAAGCTTCGCCAACTCGATACGCATGCGCCAGCCTCCAGAGAACTCGCGTGTGGGGCGCTCGAAGTCCGTGCGCTTGAAGCCCAAACCTAAGAGTGTGCGCTCGATGTCTGCATCGCGCGTGTCGCCACCAAGGATGTGGTAGCGGTCGTTAGCCTCGTTTAGGCGGTGTATGAGCTCGGCATACTCCTCGCTCTCGTAGTCGGTGCGTGAAGCGATCTCCGCTGTTAGGCGCTCGATGTTTGCCTCGATGCGTAGCACCTCCTCGAATGCCTTGGCAGTCTCTGCTACGAGCGATGTGGTATCTGCCACGCGCATCTGCTGGGGGAGGTAGCCTATGGTGCACTCGCTATTTATGGTTACGGCACCCTCGGTGGGCTGCTGCTCGCCAGTGATGACACGCAGTAGGGTAGTCTTACCCGCACCGTTCTTACCCACAAGACCAATGCGATCCTTGGGATTAATCATAAACGATATGCCGTCGAAGAGTGTCCAGCCGCCGTAGCTGATGGTGAGGTTATCGAGCGAAATCATTTAGTGTGTTGGATTATGAGTTAATCATGTCTACGATTGCCTGCTCGGGGTCGGGTGCGCCGAATACTGAGCTGCCAGCAACCAATGCCTCGGCACCTGCGTCGAACAAGAGGCGTGAGTTCGATGCCGAGATACCGCCATCTACCTCGATGATAAGCTCCGAGAGACACAACTCCTGCTTCTTGCGGTTGAGATACTCGCACTTTGCGATAGACGAAGGCATGAACTTCTGGCCACCAAAGCCTGGTTCTACGCTCATAACGAGGATGAGGTCGAGCTGTGTGAGCCACTTGTCCAATACCTCGGGCTCGGTGCCTGGCTTGATAGAGATGCCAACCTTTGCACCCGCCTTGCGGATGAGGTCGATGCACTCCTGGATGTTCTCAGTAGCCTCGTAGTGGAAGGTAACGTAGTCAGCACCCGCCTCAACAAAGCGTGTAACGTACTTCTCGGGTGCAGTAATCATGAGGTGCACATCGAGTACCTTTGTTGTACCCTTGCGCAAAGGCTTCATAAGGGGGAAACCGAATGAAATGTTAGGTACGAATACGCCATCCATAACGTCGACGTGTACCCACTCTGCCTGTGAGCGCTCGAGCATCTCCATGTCACGATTGAGGTTGCCAAAGTCGGCTGAAAGCACCGAAGGAGCAATAATTCTTTTCATAGTGTTATGAGGTTTTAATCTTTGAGTCTGTATAATCGCACAAAGTTAGCAAAAAAAGTTGAATAAGCAAGGTGTGTATGCGTATGCGCGCAAGAATGGTGTGTGGCATAATCTTTGCTTGACTGGAGTGTAATAAAAATATTGCTAAATGACTATCAATACAGGTAAGGGTAAAATACCCCTAATTGCCCTTGTGGCTATATGGTCTGTCTCGGCAATTGTCTCGTTGCCGGGCTTGGCGATTTCGCCTATTTTGGATGATATGCAGAGCATCTTTCCACACGCGAGTGAACTTGAGGTGCAGATGCTCGAGTCGTTGCCATCGTTGATGATTATACCCTTTATGCTGCTTGCGGGACGTTGGACTGTGAAGGGCAATAAGATAACTTTGCTGGTGGTGGGTACGGCGATATTTTTGCTTAGTGGCGTGTGGTGCACAACCTCTTACACGCTTGTTGAACTTATCATCGCAAGCACGCTTGTAGGTGTTGGTGCGGGTATGATTATCCCCCTATCTACGGGCTTGGTAGTCGATTATTTCACTGGTGATAAGCGTGTTAAGCAGCTAGGTATTAGCTCTGCGGTAAATAACCTTACGCTAGTTGTTGCCACTTCTGCTGTTGGTTACCTTGCAGATGTTGAGTGGCACTTAGCATTTATTGTCTATCTGCTTCCCGTAGTCACGCTTTTACTCATCCCGGCGCTTAGTCGTACGAAGCCCGAGCCCGAACCGAAGTCGGGTGCGCAGAACCGTCAGACGGTACTTAATGTTAAGATTATAGTGGGCCTTGTGCTCTTCTACTTTGCCATAACATACACTTCGCTTATCGTAACGTATAACACCTCGTATGTGGCATCGCTTGCGGGTATGCATAGCAGCGAGGCAGGTGTAATAATATCGCTTTTCTTTCTCGCTATTATGGCGCCTGGTTTTATGCTAAATCGCATCATCGCCATCTTCGGTAGAACGGTTAACCTATGGTCGCTCGTGGCCATGTGCATAGGTCTTTTGCTGATGTCGCTTCCACATCCCACGGCTACGTCGCTCACTATAGGTGCGATACTTACGGGATTAGGATATGGCGTTATGCAGCCAATAATCTACGACAAGGCGGCAACAAATGCTCCACCACACCTCTCGACACTGTCGCTGGCTATAGTGATGACCACGAACTACCTCGCAATACTTGTTGCCCCATTTATGATTGACGGCATCGATTCCCTATTCCACGTTAAGGACCACACCTTCGCATACCTGTTTAATAGTATTGTGGTGCTTATTATCGCCATTATCACGGCACTAACGTATAAGAGTAATAGGGTGTTGGGTAGTGATGATTAGAAGCGGTGGCCAAAGCCTACGTTAATGATGCCTCGTGCACCATATCCCGCCTCCATGAAGCCATACCACCTACGGCCGACAGATATGCCTATGGGCTTGATGTCGTAGGAAAGGTAGGGACGGAAGGTGTGCTGCTCGCCGTTGGTGTAGTGCATCCAGTGCTCAATGCCTGCGGTGGCTCCAACACTTGAGTATAGTTCTACTATGTTTCGGCGTAGCCACGTAAAGCGTGCGGTGGGCATTAGCGATATGTAGTCGACGTGCATGGTATCCCAGTGCTGGAGCGTCTGAGGATTGTATAGGTTGCATATGCCCGCTGTCCAAGCCAAACTGCCGCCAATGCTTAACCAGTCGTTGACTCTATAACCATAGTCGAGCGAAGCGCTCAACCATAGGGTAGCACCCTCATGAGGCTCTTGTGGAGTATTGTCCAGGTCGCCTACATAACTAAGCGAAGAGTGGTTTGCTAGTCCGTAGTTACCACGCGCACCCACAACCCACGATAGTCGTATGTCGTGTTGCTCTTGTGCCTGGGCCATTCCTATGGATAGCAGACTGAAAAATATCGCAGCCACAAGGCCTATTTTAACTCTGTTAACTCTCATTAAAGGTCATCGTATTGAAGTGCTAGCAATCGCAAAGATAGGAAAAATCGCTGTATGTCGCTACAACTTTAAGAAATTATGTTTAACTTTGCGGCACATAAGGGGTGCTACTCCTTCACTGTTAGAGAGAGGTTTAATGAAATGGCCGGCCAATCTCAGAACGCAGTGGAGAGATTGGCTGAGATTAAACCCATTGAACCGGATACGGGTAATGCTGAGACCGGGAACACGGAAATATCTTATTAAGCCCCTTTTCAACTTAATTAACTTAAAGTATGAAAAGGATTTTTTGTTTTATCGCCGCAACCTTCGCTCTATGTGCGGCACTCAAGGCACAGGATGCCTACTATCTTCAGGACTCGCTCCGCAACTACGACATCGACGTTATCGAAGTAACCACCGTAAACGCTAAGCGCACAACGCCCGTGGCGCAGGATAACCTATCTAAGGAGAACCTCGACCGCTCGGCATACGGTACTGATATGCCCACGGCACTTGCTCTAACACCCTCAATCATAGCCACTAACGAGACGGGTATAGGTATTGGTGCTACGGCAATACGCCTACGAGGCACTGATGCTACACGCATCAACGTAACAATCAATGGCGTTGCGATGAACAACCCCGACTCGCACTCTATGTATTGGTACGACACCCCCGACCTGATATCTTCGGTGGGTACGGTGCAGGTGCAGCGAGGTGCGGGTGTCTCGACAAATGGTACGGGAGCCTTTGGTGGCTCGGTGGCGATGACTACCGATGCTCTCTCGACAAAGTTCGGTGGCTCGTCATCGCTCTCGTATGGCTCGTATAACACCAACAAGCAGGCGTTGCATATATCTTCAGGACTTATGCGCGACCACTGGGTTGTGGATGCACGTCTCACCCATATCGGCTCGGATGGCTATATCGATCGCGGTGCTACCGACCTCAAGTCGTATATGCTCCAGGCGGGCTACTATGGCTCCAATACTAAGGTGAAGTTCTTGTCGTTTGGTGGCTCGGCAAAGACCTATCTCACCTATAATGGTGTGTCGCGTGCAGACATGGAGCGCTACGGTCGCCGCTACCACGACTCGGGTCAGTATGTAACATCGGACGGTCCCTTTGTGTTGGAGGATGGTACGCACGTAGATTACTACGATGACCAGACAGATAACTACCTCCAATTTAACAACCAACTCGTTCTTAACCATCGCTTTAATAGTAATTGGCAGTTTAACGCTACGCTATTCTATACCTACGGCTATGGCTACTACAACCAGTACAAGGACGACGCATGGTTGGCGGGTTACACAAACCTCGACACCTCAATCGAGCAGGCTGACCTTATCCGCCACAAGAAGATGCTTACGCACCTTGGTGGTTTGAATGCCGCAGCGGAGTATCGCACATCAAATCTCGATGTAACATTCGGTGGTTCATACAGCTACTACAACTCGCCACACTGGGGTACTTTGAGTTGGGTAGATGGCATGGATAGCGCTTCGGTTGGTGGCAAGTGGTACGACAACGATGTTGTAAAGCACGACGGTAATATCTTTGCGCGTGCCGACTGGACTGCTGTGAGTGGTCTTATGGATAACGAGCTCCATATCTTTGGTGATGTGCAGTATCGCTATGTTGGCTACAAGGCGTGGGGTACTAACGACAACTCTATTTGGGGCGATGAGGGTGTCTATATGCAGCCTATAAATGTTGATAAGGAGTACAACTTCTTCAACCCACGTGCGGGTATAAGCTACATCCACCACAACCACAACCTCTTTGCTTCGGCTGCCGTAGCACACCGTGAGCCAACGCGCTCCGACTTTACCGACAGGTATATGTTCTCGGCAGATGATACCGAGCCCAAACCCGAGCGCCTCATAGATTTCGAGTTGGGTTATACCTATACTGCGCCCCGCGTAGTTGTGGGCATTAATTTGTACTATATGCTCTACCACAACCAGCTCGTAGCAACGGGTATGGTGAACGATGGCGACGATGCGCTAAACACCAATGTAGCACGCAGCTACCGTCGTGGTGTGGAGCTTATGGCATCGTGGAGGGTGGCAAAATGGCTCACACTCTCGGCAAATGCTACGCTCTCGCAGAACAAGATTCAGGACTATGTTGACGAGCTCAAGGATAGCCCAACGTATGGCCAGAACCTTGGCGATATGACCATCTCGTACTCGCCATCGGTTATGGGTTCGGTTATGGCGGACTTCCATGTGGGTGGTTTCAGCGCATTGTGGCATACGCAGTATGTCGGTAAGCAGTACTTCACGAATAACGAGATTGAGGCATTGTCGTTGGATGCCTACTGCGTTACAAACCTTAACCTCGGCTACACGCTTAAGACGGCTGCGGAGCGAGAGGTGCGCTTTGGTGTCGCTATCAACAACCTCTTCTCTACACTCTACGAGTCGAATGGCTATGGATATTCGTACATGTGGGATGGCGAGCGCTATGACGATGCCTTCTTCTTCCCACAGGCGCCTATCAATGTGCTTGCTAATGTAACAGTAAACTTCTAACGAAAACTATGACTTGGGATTGGTCTCTCATATTGCAGTGTGTGGGCACAGCGCTCGGACTATTGTATCTGTGGCTCGAGTATAAGGCAAACATCTGGCTATGGGTGGTGGGCGCTATCATGCCCATTGTCCATGGTATATTGTACCTCACTAATGGTATATACGCCGATGCTGCCATGCAGCTGTACTATGTTGCTGCGGGTATCTACGGCCTAATAATATGGAAGTGCCGACCCAAGAAGCAGGGTGAGGGTAAGATTCAGCATACACCTAAAGAGTGGATACTAAACCTATTCGTTATATACGCCTTCTTCCATGCCGAACTGTATATATTCTTGGTGGAGTGTACCGATAGCAGTGTGCCATTCTTCGACGCTATGAGTACGGCATTGTGCATCGTGGCAATGTGGATGCTCTCGCGTAAGTTGGTCGAGCAGTGGTTGGTGTGGCTCGTGGTCGATATGATTAGCGTGGGTCTCTATCTATATAAAGGAATACCCATCGCCGCGGGTCTATATACCATCTACTGTGTCCTTGCTATTGTAGGCTACATGCGTTGGCGTAGACAGGTGGGTAAATAGTATGTATAGTTTTCTCTTATAGTGTAATCAAAATTTCCGATTTGCAACTTATATAACTTTGTATTACTTTTGCACCAGAAACAAAACAAAAGAGTGATGACAAAGTGATATGTTTGCCCCAGAGATAGAGAGTAGCACACGCGAAGAGCGTCTGGCATATGTGCAGGATAGATGGCGATGCCTCTGTAACTGCGAGCTATGCGGCAGGTGTAATATGCTCAAAGGGCGCGATGCCGAAATTGTCTACGAGGAGTATATCGAGGGTCGCAAATCATATCGTGAGATAACACTCGCATTAAGGGATAATAACTATTAAAACTATAAGAACTATGGAGACTAAAGCAAAAGTATTGGCAACAATGATTGAGGCAGGTGAGCCTCTCAACGCAGGCAAGATTGCAGAGCTTAGCGGCATCGACCGTAAGGAGGTGGATAAGGCTATGAAGCAGCTCAAGGAGGAGGGTGCTATCGTATCGCCCGTGCGCTGCAAGTGGGCACCTGCAAAGTAATCCACTCGCCAAGATTAGTAGTATAACTATTATAAGTCGGAGTCTGCCTAACCGCAAGGTTGGGCAGACTCTTTTTTAGTATGACATACAAAAAAGTAATGCGTTGACACACAGCCAACGCATCACTCATTATTACTATTTGTCGAGTATTACTCCTCTCGGTCGACGAAGTGCTCCAAAGACTTCACGATGTTACGCGAGTGCAATACCATGGTCTTGGTCTCGGTGAGGATGTTGAAGAACAACATATTTGCCGAAGATGAACCGCCCGTATCGCGCAAACGGCGCAACTGGTTCTGCATAACCTCGTCGATAAAGTTGAAGAGCTCGTCACGCTTGGTGAGGACCTCATCCATCTGCTCGAACGAACGTGTGCGGAGCATGTGGTTGATATTGCCGAAGATGTCCTCTACGCGGTCGTTGATACACTTAAGGTCGTGAACCTGCTCCTTGGTAAGACCTGAGTGGTTGTTGTCTACATGCTTGTAGCAGGGGCGTGTGATGTGTAACAACGCCTTGCTGGTCTCCGAGATATAATCCACTACCTGAACATAGAAGTGGCCAGTGTTGATGTCGCTCTCCTGGAGGGTGCGCAATAGAGGAATAATCTCGTACTTCTGCTGGCGTGTAGAGCGGTAGAACTCCTCCGCCTCGCTGACCATTTCACGAAGCACCTTGCGGTTCTCCTTAAACACCGCAACGATGGTGCGGTCATAGATTAGGGTAACCTTCTCCATTGAGGCGCACACGTGCTCTGTATAGGCGATAAGTGCCTCCTCGGGGCTCTGCTTCAAGGTGTCGCTAATCTTTGCTACTGCAGACTCCTCGACCTCCTTATTCTCGCTCTTCTTTGAGATATTGCTCTTGATGATAAGACCAATACAGATGAGCGTAACCACGATTGCAACAATATTCCAGCCGCCAACCTCAATAAGCTGACCGTACGCAAGTGCAAGTGTTACAACAAGGGCGATAAGGAAACCACCCAAAGCGGTGATAAACCAGCCCATGATAACGGTCATAACGCCTGTGATACGATATACGGCGCTCTCACGGCCCCATGCTCGGTCAGCCAACGATGAACCCATAGATACCATGAATACAACGTAAGTTGTAGAGAGTGGCAGCTTGAGCTGCGTACCGATAGAGATAAGGATTGCCGCTGCTGTAAGGTTTACCGTAGCACGGATAAGGTCGTAGTTAGCATCGCCACGCTCCTCCTCCGAAAGTGGAGTGAAGCGTCTCTCAATAAAGTTTCGTACGCCCTTAGGTGTGATAGCCTCAACGGCATTGCTGAGTGCTCGTGCACCACGCACAATGCCTCGTGAGGCGTTTGTTGCCTCGCTATTTGTTGGTGAAACCTCTTCGCTCTGTGATGATAGTTTGCGCTCCGTCTCGATAACACGCATCGCCTTCTTTGATGTGAAGAGAGTGATAACCATTACAAGACCCGCAGCACACATAATCCAGAAGTTTGCCTGTGTGGGGTTCATCAACTGCTCCATTGATGTAGGAAGCACGTCGGATTTGTGTGCGATGACGTATGAGTCGTAGCCTGCGTATGGTACACCGATAAAGTTTACAAGGTCGTTACCCGCAAAGGCCAATGCCAACGAGAATGTGCCAGCGAGGATAGAGACACGAAGAATGTTAACCTTGCAACGCTGCATGATGAACAAGATGAGCGAACTCGCTAACCATAGGATGAGCAATGCCATGCCTGTGTGGTCGTTAACGTAGTCCTTGAGTACATCGGGAATGATATACCAATGCCCTATCTTTGCACTCTTAAGGCCCTTGAATACAGTGAAGTAGATGATGCCTGCAAGAGTAATACCGCACCATAAAGCACCGAAACGATTGAATATCTTGCTGTAGCGGAACGAGAAAAGGACACGCGAGATATACATCAAGAGGTGACCCGTGAAGAAGGCCAAGACCACAGAAAGCAGGATGCCCGACACGATAGCAAGGGCGTTACCCGAGTTGATATATTGGCCCAAATCGCTCATAAGTGCGTCGCCACTCCAGATGTTGTAGAGGGCTAATGCCAATGCCGAACCAAGCAAACCAAATACTAATGATACGGTGGTTGATGTTGGCAAACCGAGCGAGTTGTAGATGTCCAAGAGAATGATATTCGAGAGCATCATACCCAGGAATAGAATCATAATCTCCTGATAACTAAACATCTTGGGGTAGAATACTCCGCTACGTGCTACATCCATCATACCACTCGAGGTCATAACGCCGACCATAACGCCAACTGCAGCAATAGTAAGGATTACGTTTTTCTTGGCTGCCTTAGAGCCAAATGCTGAATTTAAGAAGTTTACGGCATCGTTCGATACGCCGACAACGATACCCATAACCGCCAAAAGGGCTAGTACGATTACTATAAATAGATCCATAACGCTAGATGTTATGTCACAAAGGTAGAGAAAAATTGTTACAAAATTGTTACAAAATTATTTCATTATAGTTAATATGTGTTATAAAAATATAGGTAAAGGTTTGCGTAATTGTTAAATTCTTACTAAATTTGTATTGTTTAAGAGGCGTATAAGGTATATATGGCTATCTTTGACGAAAAGTTTGAAATATGAATAAATATAGAGTATTGGTCGTTGACGACGAGGAGTCGTTGTGCGAGATTTTGAAGTTCAACCTCGAAAAAGAGGGTTATGCTGTAACCACGGCGCTGAGTGCCGAGGAGGCATTGGCACTAAACCTCGCGGAGTTCGACCTTATGATTCTCGATATAATGATGGGTGAACTCAGTGGCTTCGGTCTTGCTCGCATACTGCGTAAGCGTCCTGAGACTGCCGAGACACCTATAATCTTCTGCACAGCGCTCGACTCGGAGGCAGACAAGATTAAGGGCCTCGATATAGGTGCTGACGACTACATCTCTAAGCCATTCTCGTTGGCAGAGGTCATGGCACGTGTGCGTAGCGTGTTGCGTCGCTCGAAGCGAACACTCAATGTCGCAGTGGTGAACGAGGCTTCTGCAGAGGAGGCAAAGACGAATGATAGCGTAATACGCTTCGAGACCTTGGTGGTTAACAACCTCGACAAGAGTTGTTACATCGACAATGAGGAGATACAGCTCACACGTAAGGAGTTTGATATCTTAGTGTTGCTACTCTCGAGTCGTGGTACGATACTATCGCGCGAACAGATAATGAAGCGCGTGTGGAGCGAGGAGGTTGTGGTATTGGACCGCACAATCGACGTAAACATCACTCGCCTACGTAAAAAACTTGGCATTTACGGCAACCATATAATAACACGAACAGGATATGGCTATGGATTCAAAATATAAGATTTTCAGCTACCGCGGAGGCATGTACCTCCTTTTGGCGATACTTATCACCTTGCTTATTGGTGGTTTTATCACCTACCACTTCTCGATGTTGAGCCACAACCAGAGTGTCAACACACTAGATGAGAGCATATTTTTCACTATCATCGGTGTTGCGGTTGTCTCTATCGTCATTGCCCTTATGCTCGCTATGCGCATGAGCCGCAACTTGCGTAGTCTCGACCGCGCGGTGACGGCTATGGAGAATGGCGCAGACATTGAGTCTATGCCCCAGTTCGCAGACGATGAGCTCGGTGACATCGCTCGCCATATCATCGCCCTCTATGGTCGCTTGCGCGAGGCGTCGAACGACATACAGCGTGAGCACGACAATGCCCTACATGAGCATCAGGAGAAGTTGCGCATCAAGCGCCAGCTCACCAATAATATCAACCACGAGCTCAAGACCCCCGTGGCAGCTATTCAGGGCTACCTCGAGACCATGACAACGGCAAAGGATATGACTGCCGAGGAGCGTGATGCCTTCATCGCAAAGTGCTATGCCCACTGCCAGCGTCTTACGCAGTTGCTTAACGACGTATCTACCATTACGCGTCTGGCGGATGGTAGCAGCCGTATCGAGTGCGAGAGCGTCGACTTGCGCGCTATTGTTGACGAGATAGCATCCGAGGTGGCACTATTGCCCGACGATAAGCGTATGCGCATGAATGTAGACCTCCCAGCACCTATGCAGGTGTTTGGTAACTCTACGCTCCTTATGTCTATATTTAAGAACCTCACCGATAACGCTATTGCATACTCGGGTGGTCGCGATATCTTCGTGCGCTGCACCGAGGATGATAAGATGTATACCATTCTTTTCTACGATAACGGCATCGGCGTGGATAACGACCATATCGGTCACATCTTCGAGCGCTTCTACCGCATAGATAAGGGTCGTTCGCGTAAGCTCGGTGGCACGGGTCTTGGTCTCTCTATCGTTAAGAATGCCGTGCTCTTCCATGGTGGCGACATCAAGGTTGCAAACCGCAAGGTGGGAGGTTTGGAGTTTACATTTACACTTCCCAAAGTGTAATTTCTTGTGATAGCGGCGCAGCTGCGGCGCTTCAATCAATGCCCCGAATGGGACGTACGCTTTAGTACTACCCATCCGGGGTTTTTTCATGTCAGCACCACAAAGGAAACTAAGGAGTTTAAGGAAATTAAGGAGATTAAGGACGACTCCCCAAACTCCCTAAACTCCCTAAATTCCCTAACCGGCAGCAGATGCACCGCTATCACAAGAAATTACTGGTTCATCGTTGCGAGGAACTCCTCGTTGTCGCGCGTGAGGTTCATCTGCTTCTGCAAGAACTCCATAGCCTCTACCGTAGTCATATCCGAGAGGTGCTTGCGCAATATCCATGTGCGCTGCATAACGCTCTGCGTGAGGAGCAAGTCCTCGCGGCGTGTGCCCGATGCGATGACGTCGACAGCGGGATAGATACGCTTGTTCGCAAGCTTGCGGTCGAGCTGAAGCTCCATGTTGCCCGTACCCTTGAACTCCTCGAAAATAACCTCGTCCATCTTCGAGCCTGTGTCGATAAGGGCTGTGGCGATGATGGTGAGTGAGCCCTTCTCCTCGGTGTTACGTGCTGCACCGAAGAAGCGCTTGGGCTTGTGTAGTGCGTTGGCATCGACACCTCCCGAGAGCACCTTGCCCGATGCGGGCTGCACGGAGTTGTAGGCGCGGGCGAGACGTGTGATAGAGTCGAGGAAGATGACTACGTCGTGGCCACACTCAACCATGCGCTTTGCCTTCTCGAGTACCATCTCTGCAACCTTAACGTGGCGCGAAGCCTGCTCGTCGAAGGTGGATGCCACAACCTCGGCTTTGACGTGGCGTGCCATCTCGGTAACCTCCTCGGGGCGCTCGTCGATGAGCAATACTATCATATATACCTCGGGGTGGTTGTCGGCAATGGCGTTGGCTATTGACTGCAGCAACATTGTCTTACCTGTCTTGGGCTGTGCCACGATAAGTGCGCGCTGACCCTTGCCTATGGGGGCGAAGAGGTCGATAATGCGGTTCGACTTTGTGTTATGGCCGTTACCCGTGAGGCTGAACTTCTCCGATGGGAATAGGGGTGTGAGGTACTCAAACTGCTGACGGTCGCGCACGATGTCGGGCTTGAGACCGTTGATGAGCTCCACGTGTACGAGGGGGAAGTACTTCTCGCCCTCCTTGGGTGGGCGTATAGTGCCATATACGGTGTCGCCAGCCTTGAGACCAAAGAGCTTAATCTGCGATGGCGATACGTAGATGTCGTCGGGAGAGTTGAGATAGTTGTAGTCGGCAGAGCGTAGGAAGCCGTAGCCGTCGGGCATAACCTCCAATACACCCTCACCCTCGATTGTCGCGGTGAAGTCATCCTTGGTGATGTCCTCGCTCTCCTCGTCGCTCTCCTCGTCGTCGAAGAGTACGTCGCCATTCAACACGTCGTCGTCATCCTCGGCGATGATGTCCTGAAGCGATATGTGCTCGATGGGGAGTGCCTCCTCGTTATCTACGTCGGTGCTTAGCTCCTCTGTGGGCTGTGGCTCGGGTGTGGGTTCTGCCTGCTGTTTCTGCCACTTTGGCTTGCGGCCACGGCGCTTGGGTGCGGGCGCGGGTGTAGCCTCCTCGGCAGGCTGTGCGGGTGTCTCTGCGACCTCCTCCACGGATGGAACCTCGGTGGGAGCATCCTCTACTGCTACCTCGTGGCGTGGTTGGGGCGATGTGCCCACCTTTACGCTATTCATGCGGGGGCGGCGACCACGCTTGGGGGCATACGCGGGCTCCGTTGCGGGGGCTGTGGGCTCGGTTGTTGTAACCTCCACAATCTTGTTTATGAGCTCGCCCTTTTTCATGTTTGAGGGTGTTATGCCCAAGACCTTTGCAATCTCGCGCAATTCGACAATGGTTTTACCCTCCAGTGCTGTTAAATCCTGCATATATAGTGTTTGATTATAATCCGAAACCCGACGATGAGTCTTGCGGGGGATGAACAAATACTCGAAATGAGTAGTGCAAATATAGTGCTTTTATTTGAATGGCGCAAGCGTAATGTGATTTTTTTACTTCGCAGCATGATAGCATATAGTCAGCGAGGAGATGCTTCGACTTCGCTCAGCATGACATTGTCGATGTTAGGCTGAGCATAAAATAATCGCCACTTTCGATGGCGGTTTCGCAAATTATTGCTACATTTGTGAGTGATAAAACAACAGAGTTATGAATATTGTTTTCAAATACCGCATGCTCAGCGACGAGAGCGATAACTTCGTGCGCGACTTCGAGGTCTATCCCGATATGACACTCGCAGACTTCAGTCGATTCCTACTCAAGGCATTGCACTATGACGACTGCATGGTATCTATCTTCAAGTCGGATGCCGAGTGGCGCCCCGTGGAGGAGTTCTCGGAGATTGACCTCGGTGACGACATCCCAGGTGTGCCACGTTGCATGGAGAACGTGATGCTCATGGAGGTGAACAACACCTTCCACGACCGCCTTATCTACACCTTCGACATGATGAACAACCGCTCGTTCTACCTCGAGTTGTTGGATATGCAGCGCCCTCAGGAGGGCTTAGAGTACCCACGTGTAGCATTCGAGCATGCCCCAGCCCCCGACCAGTATGACCCCGAGGCTAACGAGGAGTGTGGCTCTATCTTCGAGGAGATGATGGGCGACTACAACGAGTTCGATGGCGACGATGGCTACGACGATGAGTTCTAAACGCGGTACGTTGGTTGTGGTTGTGGGCCCCACAGGCTCGGGTAAGAGTGCCCTGGCGGTGAAGCTCGCAACGCATCTTCATGCCCCTATCATATCCACCGACTCGCGCCAGGTGTTTCGTGGCATGCCCATAGGTACGGCACAACCCACTCGTGAGGAGCTTGCTGCGGCGAAGCACTACTTCATTGCCGATAGGGAGGTGGAGGAGGACTTCAACTGCGGAAAATATGAGACCGAGGCCCTTGCACTGCTCGACAAGCTCTTCAAGGAGAGTGAGTATGTCGTGGCGGTGGGAGGTTCTGGACTCTATGTGCAGGCGTTGTGCGAGGGTATGGACGACCTCCCCGATGCCGACCCAGCACTTCGTGAGGATCTGAAACAGCGATTGGAGAACGAGGGCTTAGAGAGCCTTGTCGCAGAATTGCGCACGCTCGACCCGAAGTATGCCGAGGAGGTGGACTTGTGTAACCCTGCGCGCGTTATGCGTGCGTTGGAGGTGTGCCTCGCAACGGGACGTCCCTACTCGGAGCAACGCAAGGGTGAGAGGGCGGAGCGCCCATTCCGTATTATAAAGATAGGTACGGATATGCCTCGCGATGTTCTCTACGACCGCATCAACCGACGTGTCGATATGATGGTCGAGGAGGGCTTGGAGGCTGAGGCTCGCACGGTATATCCCAAACGCCACCTTAACGCTTTGCAGACGGTGGGCTACCGAGAGCTGTTCGAATACTTCGATGGCAACTGCACCTTCGAGGAGGCTGTCGAGCTTGTTAAGCGCAACTCGCGCCGCTATGCCAAGCGCCAGCTAACATGGTTTAGGCGTGATGCCGAGACGGCATGGTTTAACCCCAACGACCTCGATGCGATATTTGCGTACATAGCAGAGCATAGTAGGTAGTAGCCATTAAAAACGTGGCATATATTTGGTTGTTACGTTAAAAAAATGTATATTTGCGAAAGCGAATAAATATTATTATGCAGAAGCTCTATATCATAGCGGGTTGTAACGGTGCTGGCAAGACTACGGCATCCTACACTATGTTACCCGAGTTGTTGCACTGTCACGAGTTTGTGAATGCCGACGAGATTGCTCGCGGACTATCACCATTCAATCCCGACAGCATGGCTATCGAGGCGGGACGCCTCATGCTACGCCGCATCAATGACCTCTTGGAGGAGGGTTCAGACTTCGCATTCGAGACGACACTATCAACACGTACATATCAGAAGTTCATCGACCGCGCACACGAGCGTGGTTACTTCGTATCGTTACTATACTTTTGGTTGCCCACGCCCGAGCAGGCTATTCAACGCGTGGCAAAGCGTGTAAGTCTCGGAGGTCACAACATCCCGACAAACACCATTTGTCGACGCTATGAGAGCAGCATGCGCAACCTCACCTCGCTCTACATCCCCATTTGCGACTATTGGGTAATCTACGACAACTCGACTGCCGAGGGTGTCAAAAAGATTGCGTATGGCGCAAAGAGCGAAATAAAAGAGGTTGTCGACCCGTTAGCTTACCAAAAGATTTTGAGTTATGAGTGAGTTTGAGATAAGAGAACTTCAAGAACGTATCGACGCAGGCATCCTCCTTGCCCAACGCCGCCTTATCGAGCGAACACGCAAAGATAATGGCGACCTCGTAGTCATGCGCGACGGCAAGGTTGTGCGTCTAACACCCGACCAACTACTACAGAAGTAGCAATAGAAACGTAAGGAGTTATAATCTACAATATAAGCAAAGTTGCACCTTAGCATAGTACTAAAGTGCAACTTTGTTGCGTCAGTATGTATCACATCACGAGGGTAGCACTCGCTACTTTGTGATGCGAAATCCCAACTTAGTTATCAGCTTGAGAGTCTCGATGGCTGTTTTGCGGTCGTAGAGTTTCTCCTCCTCAGGGAGCTCCTCATATGCCACAAGGCAAGGGTGATGTTTTAGCATATCGTTACGCTCTTCGCCCCATGTCCATCCCTGCTCAATGCGGTTTTTTGCCCACACCTCGTGGACATTCTTCGCCATCTGTTCTACGAGCGAGTAGAGCTCAACAGATAGTTCAATATCCTCCGTATTTACGGGTTGTGGTGTATAGTTTGCTTTCATAATAGTTCTCTCTTGGGCGTTAATTACTCTTTGTTTTACTCTCTAAATACTCTTTGTAGGCTGTGGGGAGCACCTCGACCAATACTTTGTCGAGTTCTACGATGTCGGGGTCTATCTCCTTGAGCTTATCGTTAGAGCAGATGTCGAGGTGGGCATACTTGCTCTTTAGCATATTCTTTATGGTGTTTGCAGTGTAGGGGTGAGGGTTCTTTGCCTCGTTCTGCTCATCTATCTTCAGCGGACGATAGCGCAATAGTAGCTGCTCGACAACCCAGCGGTTATGCTCCACCTTGCCCAACGCCTCGAG
>JAEZPN010000062.1 GCA_023413645.1 Bacteroidota bacterium | reverse complement strand
GGCTTACAACAAGCTCCTTACAGATAATGGTGGTATGCCATTCTTTGAGACGTACTATTGGTCATCAAACGAGACTGCAGAGGATTTGGTTGAGCTCGTAGCCTTTATGAATGATAGCGTGGTTTGTCTTGAGCCCTATAAGACATACACCTATACTGTGCGTGCGGTTTATCGCATTTTGCTCTAACTTAATTTATAATTACTATATCATCAAATCGGAGTACTTCGCGGTGCTCCGATTTGTTTTTATCTGCGCTTTTGTGTAACTTTGCCCTATGAAAAAGAGCGAATTCTCATTTATTGACGACATAGCCAAGACCTTTGGCTCACTACCGCACAATGGTTTCGAACCCATTGGCGACGACTGCACAGTACTCGATATGGGCAGCGATGCCCTCGTTATCTCTACCGATATGCTTGTAGAGGATGTCCACTTCCTGCGTGGCGCATCTTCGCCCGAGGAGGTGGGCTACAAATCGCTTATGGTCAACATCAGCGATGTGGCGGCTATGGGGGCAACACCCACCGCAGCGCTCCTCTCGCTATCACTCTCGGAGGCTGCACAGGGCGAGTGGGTTGAGGGCTTTATGCGCGGCTTCTACGAGGGTTGCGAGAAGTATGGCGTAGCACTCGTGGGTGGCGACACCACAGCCTCGCGTGACAAGATTTGTATTAATGTCGTGGCTATAGGTCGCGCCCCCAAGGCGAATATCAAGCGTCGCTCCGCGGCAAAGGTTGGCGATCTTATCTGCGTTACGGGCAAGCTCGGAGCATCGTCGAAGGGCCTTGTTGATATTATGTTTGGCGACCTCAATACCGCTGCGGCAAAGATTCACCGCCGTGCTCAGGCTCGCATCGCGGAGGGTAAGTTGTTGGGTGAGTGTGAGGCTGTACACGCCATGATGGATATCTCGGACGGCATCGCTTCGGACATTAAGCATATCATGGAGCAGTCGGGCGTGGGTGCCGAGATTGAGCTTAAGCACGTTCCTACCGACTATGACATCCGCTTTGCCACTACGGGTGGCGAGGACTATGAGTTGCTCTTGACCGTTGACCCTAATCGTTTTAATGAGGTGGCAGAGGCTTTGCTTACAGCGACAGGTACACAACTAACGGCGATAGGTCGTATCGTCGAGGGTGGTGAGTTGCGATGGTTCGAGGATGGTGTCCCCGCAGAGATAGAGTTGCAGGGCTTCACGCACTTTTAGTAAGCATACCTTTTAACAGCGATATGCACTCCTTAAGGGCGCGGAGACGGAATATCCAAGCAAAGAGGAGGTAGAGAGCACCGCCTATACAAATCATGGTGCATAAGCGTAGTGCGATGTGTAGCGAGGCGATGTGGGGGGCAATGAGGTATAGCGCACCAAACATCACCGCAGCAATGGTGAACGAAGGGGCAATGGTGCGCAAAAGCGAGGCGAAGGTAGTCTCCATATATCGCAACGCAACGCTCGTATTAAGCAGAAACTCAACTGCAGCCATAGCTGTCATGCCCCAGGCGATAGCTTCAACGCTCTGTGGAATAGTGTAGCATAACACCGCAGTCATAATCACTCGCTTAACAATCTCGAGACGTACGATAATCTTGCCGTCACTCTTGGTCTTTAGTACGTTATACGACACAATGGCAAGTGGATAGAATAATCCCGAGAGAGCCAAAATCTCAAAGTATGGCACTGTCGGCATCCACTTCTCGCCTAAAAGTAGGTTAAACATATCTGGGGCTATAGCCACGAAACCGAGCATTACGGGGAAGAGTATAAAACCCAGTATGCGCTCTATGCGTAAGTAGCCATCAGCGAATTTTGTGCTATCATCTTTAATCTTTGATAGGGCGGGGTAGGTAACACCCTGTACGGCCTGCACCGTAGATGTCACAGGGAGGTCTTTCAACTTTTGCGCCTGTGAGTAGTAGCCGAGCGTAGATGTGGTGTGCATCTTGCCGATGAAGAGCTGCGCCACATTGTTATATATGGATGCAATGAGGTCGGTAGCGAGCAGTCGTAGGCTAAATGGCGCCATGGCCTTGATTGCCGCAAAGCTAAAGCGTGCCGAGGTGCGCCAGCGGCGTATGGACCAGAAGGCAATGGCTTTGATGCCCATCATAAGCAGTCGTTGTGCCACAAGGCTCCAGATGCCGCAGCCCATAACGGCCATAACGACCGCCACAACACCACTTATGAGTGATGCGAGAAATACAATCTTCGAGAGGAGCGCGAAGCGGAACTCGCGCGTGTACATCACCGTCTGCACCACGCAGAGCGAGTTGATGGGTAGCACCAAGAAGAGGACGGGTGCTATCGTCCAAATTTCTGGGGAGTCGTAGAGACTCGCGATAGGGTATGCTGCGGCGGTAAGCACGCCATAGAGAATCAGCGACACCACTATATTAAATATAAGTACCGAGTGGTACTCCTCCTCCGTGGGGCTCGTCTTGCGGATAAGCGTCTGCGAGAAGCCGCTATCTACGATAGCCAATGCCACCGAGGTAAAGAAGGTCATGATGGCCATAACGCCAAAGTCGGCAGGGGCAAGCTGTCGTGCTACGACGATGCTTACCACCATCTGCACAACCATAGAGAGGAGCTTCTCGCTGAAACTCCATGCTACGCCCTTTGCCACCTTATGTTCCAACTTCGACTCTGCCATACGGACCTAACCAATGATATGCTCCACGGCCAAGCGGTAGGACTCCATGCCGAAGCCCATAATCGAACCCTTAGTCACGGGAGCGATTAGTGATACATGGCGGAACTCCTCGCGCGCAAGGATTGAGGAGATATGCACCTCAACCACAGGCACCGATATTGCCGCGATAGCATCACGAATAACGACCGAGGTGTGGGTATAACCGCCCGCATTGAGGATGATGCCGTCGTAGTGGCTGTCAGCCTCCTGAAGCTTGTTAACAATCTCTCCCTCGATGTTCGACTGGTAGTAGTCGAGCGTATGTGCCGAGTAACGTGCGCGAAGAGCTCCGAGGTACTCCTCGAAGCTCTCACGTCCGTATATCTCGGGTTGGCGACGCCCCAATAGGTTGAGGTTCGCACCGTTGATAATCAAAATGTTCATCGCATCTATAATGAATTAGCGCAATGTCATTTATCTTTAGAAGGTATTAGATGTGGTAGCTTATCGCAGTGTTGCAAATCCGGAGTTTACTCGGCGTAAATGAGGAATTTGCAAGCGCGCAAGATGCCGCAGATGATACCTTATTAAGATAAATTAATACTCTTTAGCTGTAGTCTCGCCCTTCAATACACGAAGTGCGTTCTCTGCCAATGACTCGAGCTCGTTCTCGCCAGGGTAGATCTTGATAGGAGCAAGGAACTTACAGTAGTCGATGATAACATCGTTTACGCAGTTGTTCCATGCGATACCACCAGTGAGAAGGATAGCGTCAACCTGACCCTTCAATACCACTGCCATCTCGCCGATGAACTTAGCTACTGAGTATGCCATAGTGTCGAGCATAAAGCGTGCCTCCTGGTCGCCACCTGCTGCGCGTACCTCGTTCAACTCCTGAACGTTGTTGCAGTTTACGTGGTCAACCAAGCCACCCTTACCTGCCAAGAGCTTCTTGATCTCGCCCTTCTCATACTTGCCGCTGAAGCAGAGGTCAACCAAGTCGCCTGCGGGCAAAGTACCTGCGCGCTCGGGAGCGATAGGGCCGTCACCATCCAACGCGTTGTTGGTGTCGATTACGCGACCCTTGCAGTGTGCCGATACTGAGATACCGCCACCCATGTGTACAACTACGAGGTTGAGATCCTCATAAGGACGACCTACCTCCTTAGCGTAGCGGCGTGCGATAGCCTTCTGGTTGAGAGCGTGGAAGATAGAGCGACGTGGGCACTCCTTAAGACCGCTCACGCGAGCCATATCCTGAAGCTCGTCAACAACAACGGGGTCAGCGATGTATGCCTCAACACCTGCTACATCTGCGATGCGGCGTGCGATGAGAGCACCAAGGTTGCTGGCGTGCTGGCGCTTAGGTGCCTTCAAGTCAGCAATCATAGCCTCGCCTACGCGATATACACCACCCTCGATGGGGCGCATAAGACCACCACGGCCGATAACTGCGTCGAGCTCCTCGATCTTGATACCGTCGTTCTTAAGAGCCTCCATGATGATCTCCAAACGCCAGTCGAGCTGATCTGCTACAGACTCGAAGCGTGCGATCTCCTCAGCTGAGTGGCTCAACTTAACGGTCTGCACCTGCTCCATATCGTGGAACAACGCTACCTTAGTAGATGTTGAACCAGGATTGATGGTTAGAATTTTGTATGCCATAATTGGTATTAGTCTGTTTAATTAGTTAAAACTATTTTGCTGACAAGCAAGCCAAAGCGATAGAGTAGAGCTTAGTCTTAGTTGAGTCGCCACGTGAAGTCAATACGCAAGGAGCAGTAGGACCTGCAACCATAGCTGCCAACTCAGCACCACCGAACTTAGAGCAAGCCTTGAAGAATACGTTACCAGACTCGAGGTTGGGGAACAACATACAGTCTGCGTCACCTGCAACGGGACCTGTAAGCTTCTTGATCTTAACTGACTCCTCGTCGATAGCTACGTCGAGTGCCAAAGGACCCTGGAACAATGCGTTGCCAAGCTCACCTGCCTGACCGAGGTCAGAAAGCTCCTTAGCCTCAACTGAGCTAACTACCTTAGGAAGCAACTGCTCGCTGGGTGCCAACAAAGCTACCTTAGGCTGCTCGATACCGAGGTTGTTTGCAGTTGCGATGAGGTACTTTGCAATCTGCTTCTTCTGCTCCAATGTGGGGCAAGGAAGAACTGCTACATCGCTGACAACCAAAAGCTTGTGGTATGCGGGAACCTCCAATACAGTAACGTGGCTAAGAACAGTGCCAGCGGGCAACAAACCCCACTCCTTGTTCAAGATACCGCGCATGTACTTGTCAGTAGGTACAACACCCTTCATCAAAACGTCGTACTCACCGTTGTGAACAGCCTTAACTGCAATCTCAACAGCCT
This sequence comes from Bacteroidota bacterium, assembly GCA_023413645.1. Classification (GTDB taxonomy): domain Bacteria; phylum Bacteroidota; class Bacteroidia; order Bacteroidales; family Rikenellaceae; genus Alistipes. The sequence continues at coordinate 15,807 of JAEZPN010000062.1, read as the reverse complement.
TTACATCCTCAGACTCAGGAATGATAGTGTACTGGTTGATATCAACGCCCTCAGCCTCGCAAGACTTCTTAATCTCCTCGGGGTCACCAACCAAAGTTACCTCTGCCAAGCCAGCCTTGATAGCCATATCGGTTGCGCCGATAGAGTGAGTATCCTGACCGTATGCAACAATCATCTTCTTCTTACCACGTGCCACCGCTGCAGCAACGAGTTCATCCAAATGCTTAATCATAGTTTTAGATTTTATTTTGTTTGTAATTAATATTTCGAAATTAGTGCAACGCCAAAGTAGTCTTATTAGACAATTTCAATTACTTAACGAGGCGGAATGTGTCCTTAGCGATAACGAGCTCCTCATCTGTGCAGATTACAGCAGCCTTAACGCGTGAACCCTCCTTAGAGATCTCGTAGTCGGTACCACGCTTACCACGGTTGCGTACAGCGTCGAACTCGAGACCCATGAACTCCATGTTCTGGAGAACGTACTCACGAACCTCGGGTGAGTTCTCGCCAACACCACCAGTGAAGATTACGAGGTCAACACCGCCCATCTCAGCAGCGTACTCACCTACGAACTTCTTGATGCGGTTGCCATACATGTCGCGAGCGATGATAGCGCGCTCGTTACCCTCGTCGTATGCAGCGTCGATGTCGCGCATATCGCTTGAGATGCCTGTAAGACCCTGAACACCTGACTTCTTGTTGAGCATGTTGTCGAGCTCAGCCAATGTCATACCCTCCTTCTGTGCAACGTAAGTAGCAGCGCTAACGTCCATAGAACCTGCGCGTGTACCCATTACAAGACCATCGAGGGGTGAGAAACCCATTGATGTATCGAATGACTTACCATTCTTGATAGCTGTTACAGATGCGCCGTTGCCGATGTGGCAAGTAACGATCTTTGAGTTCTCGAAGTCGAGGCCGAACATCTCAGCACCTACGCGAGCAACGAACTTGTGGCTTGTGCCGTGGAAACCATACTTACGAACGCGATACTTCTCGTAGTACTCGTAAGGAATAGCGTACAAGTAGTTGATAGCGGGGATAGTGTGGTGGAACGATGTGTCGAATACAGCTACCTGCTTGATGCCAGGAAGAACCTTCTCCATTGAGAGGATACCCTCGAGGTTTGCGGGGTTGTGCAAGGGAGCGATAGAGTACAACGACTCGATCTTTGCCTTAACCTCATCGTCTACCAAGCAGCTGTCAGTGAAGAACTCACCACCGTGTGCTACGCGGTGACCAGCAGCCTTAAGCTCGTCGAGAGACTTGATTACGCCGTGCTCGGGGTTTGTCAACGCGTCGAGAACGAGGCGGATACCTGTTGTGTGGTCAGGAATGGGGCAGTGAAGCTCGAACTTATCCTTACCCTGGGGCTTGTGTGTAAGATCACCCTCTGCCAAACCGATACGCTCTACAAGACCTTTAGCCAAGAGAGTCTGAGACTGCTCCATTACGTCGAGTACCTGATACTTAATCGACGAACTACCGCAATTGAGAACTAGAATTACCATAGCTTTGATATGTTATTTTGTTGTTAATGTATGCAATTGTGTGTAGCACCAAAAGAGGGGTGCCTCGAAAATCTCAACAAAGATACAAAAATTGCGACGACTTTCCAATAAATATAGTAGATTTTTTTTACGCTAATTTTTCGACCCCAAAATCGCCTCATTTTTTATGGTTTTAGAGATTTGGTTATTGGTCTTATTGCTATGCGAGGAATAGTTTAATATGTGTTCTATATTGCTAATCGAGGTTGTGGCGACTGGGGTGCAATAGTGAATAAATCGCGAAATATGCTTTTTTCTTTGAAAAAGATTTGTTATCTTTGCACGAATAATGTGCGCGCCGCGTGCATTCAAATCATTAAAACACTAAGACTACGATGGCTACCGAGAAAATCAACCTTACGGCTCCTGAGGGGCCTGTCGGCACTATTGCCGAAGATGCGCAGACGACTACCGATGTTCAGACAACAACTATTGCACCCGATGCTGAGGTGAGCATGAGCGAGACCTTTGCTGATGAGGAGGCGGCGCTCGCTGCCGATGAGGCGGGCCTCGATATGGGTGAGGCTACAATCGAAGAGGAGGAGGCTCCCGCCGCGGGTGACGACATCTCGGGATTGAGCGAGAAGGAGCTTGTTGCGTTGTTCGCTGCCAAGATTGAGTCGGAGCCGGTGCAGACATTGCGTCCGGTTGTTGAGGCCATTAAGATAGCACTATACAAGCAGCACCGTGCAAAGGTCGAGGCTGAGAAGCGCGCCTTTGTTGAGGCGGGTGGTGATGAGGCAGCCTTCGCTCCCTCGGTAGATGAGGATGAGGTACGCTTCAAGGAGCTCTTCGCTGTTTACCGCAATGAGCGCGACAAGCATATCGCTATGCTCGAGGCAAACAAGGAGGAGAACCTCAAAATCAAGCTCGCCATCATCGACGAGTTGAAGGAGTTGATTAACTCTGAGGAGAACATCAACACAACGTTTGCGCGCTTTAGAGAGTTGCAGCAGCGTTGGAAGGAGGCGGGTCTCGTTCCCCAGCAGAACGTTAAGGATGTGTGGGAGACCTACAACCTCTATGTTGAGAACTTCTACAACTATATCAAGATTAACCGTGAGTTGCGCGACCTCGACCTCAAGAAGAACTACGAGGCTAAGCTCGCCCTTTGTGAGCAGGCTGAGGAGTTGGCACTCGAGTCGCAGATTGTCGAGGCCTTCCGCAAGTTGCAGAAGTTGCACGACGAGTGGCGTGAAACAGGTCCTGTGGCTATCGAGTTCAAGGAGTCGTTGTGGGAGCGCTTCAAGGAGGCTTCAAGTCGCATCAATAAGCGCCACCAGGAGCACTTTGAGAGCTTGAAGTCGGAGCAGATGAAGAACCTCGCATTGAAGCAGGAGTTGTGCGAGAAGACCGAGGCGTTGCTCACACGTGAGACTCTCACACGCAAGGATTGGAACAAGGCGTCGGAGGAGTTGCTCGAGATTCAGAAGGTGTGGAAGACTATAGGCTTTGCACCCAAGAAGGATAACAACCGCATCTATGAGCGCTTCCGTACGGCATGCGATAAGTTCTTCGAGCTTAAGCGTAACTTCTACGCTGGTGTTAAGAACGAGATGGAGCACAACCTCGCATTGAAGCAGGAGCTCTGCGCCGAGGCTGAGGCATTGGCCGAATCGGAGGATTGGAAGCATGCAACAGATGAGCTTATCGCACTTCAGGCACGCTGGAAGCAGGTGGGTCCCGTGGCACGTCGCCACTCGGATGCTATCTGGAAGCGTTTCCGTGCTGCGTGCGACAAGTTCTTTGAGCGTAAGTCGGCACACTTCTCATCTGTAGACTCGGAGCACGAGGAGAACCTTAAACTTAAGCGTGCGCTCATCGAGGAGATGAAGGCTGCGGATATTAAGGCGGGTGGCTTTGATATGGTCAAGGAGTTCCAGCGCCGCTGGAGCCAGATTGGCTTTGTGCCCATCAAGCTCAAGGATGCTTTGCAGAAGGAGTACAAGGCTGTTGTGGATGGCATGTTCGCTACGCTTCGCTCATCGGAGCGTGACCGCTCTATGAACCGCTTCAAGGAGCGCGTGTCAAACATGAAGGGTGGCAACCAGCTTCGCTCGGAGCGTGAGCGCCTCTACAACAAGATTAAGCAGATGGAGCAGGACATCGCCTTGTTGGAGAATAACATTGGCTTCTTCTCTAAGTCGAAGAATGCCGAGGCGTTGATTGCCGATGTGCGCGAGAAGATTGCACGTTCGAAGCGCGACATGGCAGAACTCATCGAGAAGGTGCGTCTCATCGACGAGCAGGAGACAAAATAACAAAGAAAATAATTGTAATTTAATGAGAATATAGGGTGCACAGCCCGTTGGGCGACTTGCGGGCGGTGTGCTCATAAAAATTCAAGGTTATGAAACTATCTAAACCAAAGTACATTTTCGTTACCGGTGGTGTTGCATCGTCACTTGGTAAGGGTATTATCTCGGCATCTATCGCACGCCTCTTGCAGGCGAGAGGTTACTCAGTAACCATCCAGAAGCTCGACCCCTATATCAACGTTGACCCCGGTACGCTCAACCCCTATGAGCATGGCGAGTGTTATGTAACAGAGGATGGCACAGAGACAGATCTCGACTTGGGCCACTACGAGCGTTTTACATCTATCCAGACAACTAAGAACAACAACGTTACCACAGGTAAGATCTATCAGTGTGTAATCGAGAAGGAGCGTAGCGGTGAGTTCTTGGGTAAGACCGTGCAGGTTATCCCTCACATCACTGACGAGATTAAGCGTCGTGTGCAGTTGTTGGGTGCTACAAAGAAGTATGATGTTATCATCACCGAGATTGGTGGTACTGTAGGCGACATCGAGTCTTTGCCATTTATCGAGTCAGTGCGTCAGTTGCGCTACCAGCTCGGCTATCAGAACACCGTTTTGGTACACCTCACACTCATCCCCTACATGGCAGCATCGGGTGAGCTTAAGACAAAGCCCACACAGCACTCTGTTAAGGAGCTTCTCTCATACGGTTTGCAGCCCGACGTTCTCGTACTCCGTTCGGAGCACGACCTCAGTCAGGATTTGCGTCGTAAGGTAGCTCTCTTCTGTAACGTAGCTCCCGAGGCTGTTGTGCAGTCTATCGACGTTCCTACAATCTACGAGGTGCCCTTGCGCATGCGTAAGCAGAACCTCGATGGCGTATTGCTCGAGAAGCTCGGCTTGCAGGCTGACCAGGAGCCCGACCTCACAGAGTGGGAGGCATTCGTTGAGCGCATCAAGAATCCTAAGAGCGTTGTAGATATCGCTTTGGTGGGTAAGTACACCGAGTTGCCCGACGCATATAAGTCTATCAGCGAGTCGTTCATCCACGCTGGTGCGGTACATGGCGTAAAGGTTAAGTTGCACTACGTAAATTCTGAGCGCCTCACCATCGACAACGTTAAGGAGAACCTCGGCAAGATGTCGGCAATCATGGTAGCTCCCGGCTTCGGTAATCGTGGTATCGAGGGTAAGTTGGTTGCAGTGCGCTATGCACGTGAGAACAACGTTCCATTCTTCGGTATCTGCCTCGGTATGCAGTGCGCCGTTATCGAGTTCGCACGCAATGTCCTCGGCTGGAGCGATGCTAACTCAAGCGAGATGGAGCAGACAAAGCACGCCGTTATCGACTTGATGGAGGAGCAGAAGAAGGTTACTGCAAAGGGTGGTACTATGCGTCTTGGTGGCTATCCTTGCCACTTGGCAGAGGGCTCACGCGTACGCGAGGCTTATGGCGCAGAGAACATCGTTGAGCGTCACCGTCACCGCTACGAGTTCAATAGCCACTTCTTGGCAGACTTCGAGTCTGCAGGTATGAAGGCTACGGGTCTCAATCCCGATACAGGCTTGGTTGAGGTTGTTGAGATTCCCACACATCGCTGGTTCGTGGGTGCTCAGTATCACCCCGAGTATCACTCTACAGCGGCTAATCCTCACCCATTGTTCGTGCGCTTCGTTGAGGAGGCCCTCAAGTATCGTGACGAGCAGTAATAGCGTGTTGAGATAATATATTATAATGTATATCGTTAATAAAAGACGAAAAAACTAAATTGCACCCCTACGGGGATTTGAGATGAATAAGAATACGATTATTGGAATTGCCCTGATGGTAGTCCTCTTTATTGGCTATGGCATCTATCAGGTCAATGTGAGCGAGAAGCAGGCTGAGCAGCAGAAGAAGTATGAGCAGACACAGGCCAAGGAGGAGGCAGCTAAGGTTGCCGAGGAGGAGGCTGCACGATTGGCTGAGGAGGCAATGAGTGCTGAGGATAAGTTTAAGCGTGACTCTACCATTGCGGCAAACGCTGAACTTGGCCGATTGAACTTGCATGGTGAGACTCTCCTCGCAGCATTGGAGGGTGAGTCTGCGCCCTACACCTACGAGAACGACTATATCGCCGTTACATTCGACAACAAGGGTGGTTTGATCTCGGATGTGGAGCTTAAGGAGCACTTCAAATATGCTGAGGGCGAGCGCACCGAGCGCGTTAAGATGATGGTACCTGGTACAGCTGCCTTCGGTATGAAGCTTAAGCACGAGGGTAGCACTGAGAGTGTAAATAGTGGTGACTACTACTTCACTCCTCAGGTGGACTCTCTCGAGAATGGCAAGGGTTGTCGTGTAGCTATGAAGTTGCAGCTCGACCCTGAGTCATACGTTGAGTATGTCTATACCATCCACAACACAGGCAACCCCAGTCGCGACTACCTCGTTGACTTCACGCTCAACCAGCAGGGCCTCGATAAGTGGCTCACAAACCAGGAGAAGATTGCTATCAACTGGAGCAATAAGAGCGTAAAGAACGAGCGTAACTTTGCTACTGAGAGCGCTGCAACAACCATTGCGTACTGCGAGCATAAGGATGGCGATGTAGATGAGATTGATGCTGACGGTGGCAAGGAGAAGCTCACCAACCTCGACTGGATTGCTCTTAAGCAGCAGTACTTCACATCTGCATTTATCGCCAAGGAGCCTATCAACGGTACCGTGCGCTTTGGTACATCGAAGCATGAGGGCAAAGACTATGTAAAGTCATTCAAGACTGATATTACAGTTCCTTTCGACGCCGACGAGGAGAGCTACAAATTTGCGTTCTACTATGGTCCTAACGACTTCACAATCATGAAGGATGTGAAGTTCGCGGGCAAGGAGACACACCTCGAGGAGGTTATCCCCATGGGTGGTTGGATTATCGGTTGGGTTAACCGCTTCCTCACCATCCCCGTATTCCAGTGGTTGAAGAGTTATGGCTTGAGCTTCGGTCTTATCATCCTCATCCTCACAATCATGGTTAAGCTCCTTATCTTGCCTTTGACATATAAGAGCTACATGTCAACAGCCAAGATGCGTGCAGTACGCCCCGAGCTCGAGGAGATAAACAAGAAGTATCCTAACCCTGACGATGCTATGAAGAAGCAGCAGGCGACAATGGAGCTCTACCGCAAGGCTGGCATCAGCCCCATGGGTGGTTGCTTGCCACTGCTTATCCAGATGCCTATCCTCTGGGCTATGTTCCGCTTCTTCCCCGCAAGTATCGAGTTGCGTGGCCAGGGCTTCCTCTGGGCAGACGACCTCTCGGCATACGATAGCGTACTCGATTTTGGCTTTAACATCCCCTTCTATGGTGATCACATGAGCCTCTTTGCGCTCCTCATGGCGCTCTCGCTCTTCGGCTACTCGTTCATGACATACAAGCAGCAGTCTGCAACAACCGCAGGCCAGCCCGGTGCCGGCATGATGAAGTTCATGATGGTCTACTTCATGCCATTCATGATGCTCTGCTTCATGAACAGCTACGCATCAGGTCTCTGCTACTACTACTTCGTATCGCAGATTCTCACAATGCTCATCATGTTCATCATCCGTCGCTCAGTAAATGACGACAAGGTGCGTGAGCGTCTTCTTGCAAATGCCGCGAAGCCCCGCAAGAAGTCTAAGTTCCAGGAGCGTTACGAGGAGGCGTTGCGTCAGCAGCAGGAGCAGCTTAATCGTGAGCAGCGCCGCCAGCGCCGATAGTTTTGTGTGATAGTGGCGCTACTTCGCCACCTCAATCCAAAGAGCGAATGGGAAATACGCTTAGTATGTCCCATCCGCTCTTTCTCTTTATCGGCGCCAAATTAGCGCCACTCTGACACAAAACTCTATCGGGCTGGATGATGGAGGTGTAGTGAATTTAGTGAATTTAAGGAGTTTAAGGAATTTAAGGAGTGGGTATGTTAGTCGCTAATACCTTAAACTCTCTAAATTCCCTATACTCCCTAAATTCCTTAAAATCATTGTCCTCCTTAAACTTTAGCTCTCCTACTCCGCAATCTCCTTGGCGCAGTAGGCTGCTACATTCGAGATGTTGGCCGTAGCTCGGCACTCGTTAATCGTGACGCGAATACGCTCCGCTGCGCACTCCTCAAACTTCAACAACCTCTTATAGCCTATCGTTGTGCCCTCAGCAACGGTGTGCCATGCACCATCGACATAGGCCTCGATTGTGAAGCGCTCAACGCGCTGACCACGGCGTATATCCTCCTGCAGGAGCACCGTATTTACTCTCTCGCCCGCCTTAATATTATACTCGCGGCTCTCGCCCGCCTCGGCGCGCCATGTGCTCACCTTATCGGCAATCTTACTCTCGGTAAAGTTCTCGGCGATATAGTTGCCAAATGCCTCAATGCGCTCGGCGTCAATCTCGTGAATCAAGCCTCGTCTATCGGGAGGAATGTTGAGCAGTAATACAGAGTTGCGACCAACCGATGTGTAGTATATGTCCACGAGGTTTTTGAGCGTGCGCACCTTGTCATCCTCGTAGGTGTGGTAGAACCATCCTGGGCGGATAGAAACATCGACCTCAGAGGGGTACCAATACATGCTCTCAGCTCTTGTAACAAGCTCTCTGCTACCCAAATCTGGTGTCATCTCTCCGAGGCCGAGTGCCTCGTTTGCCTCGGGACCTCCGACGTGTGATAGGGGAGTGTAGGGTGTTGCGCTCCACTCTGTCTCTCTGCCGCGACCACCCTCATTACCTACCCAGCGAACGTCGTCGCCCATAATTGCCGTTACGGCATTGGGCTGTAGGGTGTTGACCGTAGCGAGGATGCTCTCCCAGTCGTAAACCTGACGCTTGCCATTGGGACCCTCGCCACATGCGCCGTCGAACCACACCTCGTCAACCTTGCCGTAGTTGGTGAGTAGCTCCGTAAGCTGTGCGATGAAGTATGCGTTATAGGCGGGTGAGTCGCCATATGTTGGGGCGTGGCGGTCCCAGGGTGAGAGGTAGAAACCGAACTTCATGTCGTGCTTGCGGCATGCCTCGCTAAGCTCGCGCACAACATCGCCCTTGCCATCCCTCCATGGAGAGTTGACAACGGAGTGGTCGGTAGTTGCAGTGGGCCACAAGCAGAAACCGTCGTGGTGCTTGGCGGTGAGGATTACCATCTTGAAGCCACCCCTCTTAAGCGTGAGCACCCACTGCTCGCAGTCCAGCTCCGTGGGGTTGAACATTGCGGGGTCCTCCGCGCCACTTCCCCACTCGCTATCGGTGAAGGTGTTGATGCCGAAGTGGATAAAGGCGGTGAGTTCCAACTCCTGCCATGCGAGCTGCTTCTCGGATGGCACAACGCGCGCAGCCATCTCTATCTTCTGCTCAGCCGTAGCGCCCTCGGGGAATGAGACATGCTGAGTGTAAAGCTCCTCCTTAGCCTCCTGTGTCTGTGTGCAACCGAGTAGCGCGAGGGTGAAAATGGTTGTTAGTAGTCGTTTCATAGTGTAGCATATTTGAATAATGCCCCTAAAATGGCTTTAGGGGCATTATGCGTGATAATAAGCTGTCGCTTACTTCGACTCAGCGAAATACTTGTAGAAGTATGGAATTGTCTCCAAACCCTTATCGAACTGGTCGAGGCCATAGCTCTCGTTAGGAGAGTGGATGGCATCCTTCGAGAGGCCGAAGCCCAACAAGATAGACTTGATGCCGAGGATGTTCTCGAAGCCCGAGATGATTGGAATAGAACCACCTGAGTAGAATGGAAGTGGTGTGATGCCAAATGTTGTCTCTACGGCCTTCTCCGCTGCCTTGTATGCTGGGAGGTCGGTAGGCGATACGTAGGGAGCACCACCGTGCAAGAACTCAACCTTAACCTTCACGCTCTTAGGAGCAATGCGGCGGAAGTGCTTCTCGAAGAGCTTAGCGATCTTCTTGAAGTCCTGGTTGGGCACAAGACGCATAGAGATCTTTGCGTATGCCTTAGATGGGATTACGGTCTTAGTACCCTCGCCAGTGTAACCGCTCCAGATGCCGTTTACGTCGAGTGATGGACGGATACCTGTGCGCTCCAATGTTGTGTAGTCAACCTCGCCCGCTACGTCGCCGAGGTCGAGTGCCTTCTTATACTCGTCGAGTGAGAATGGAGCCTTGTTCATGGCGCGGCGCTCAGCATCTGTGAGGATGCGTACGTCGTCGTAGAAACCAGGGATGGTAACACGACCGAACTCGTCAGTGAGCGATGCTACGAGCTTTGCAAGTACGTTTGCGGGGTTAGCAACAGCACCACCGAACAAACCTGAGTGCAAATCCTTATCGGGACCTGTAACCTCCACCTGCATATATGTCAAGCCGCGCAAGCCCGCAGTGATAGTGGGGCAGTCGAGACCCAACATAGAGGTATCAGATACGAGGATGATGTCGGCCTTAAGCATCTTCTTATAATCAGCACAGAACTTGTAGAGGCTGGGTGAACCGATCTCCTCCTCGCCCTCGAGCATGAACTTAACGTTGCAGGGTAGGGTGTCTGTTGCTACCATAGCCTCGAAAGCCTTGGCGTGCATGAAGAGCTGACCCTTGTCGTCATCTGCACCACGGCACCAGATGCGGCCATCCTTAATCTCTGGCTCGAAGGGGTTAGTCTTCCACTCGTCGATAGGATCCTCGGGCATAACGTCGTAGTGGCCATACACAAGGACAGTCTTTGCCTTGGGGTCGATAATCTTCTCGGCATATACCACGGGGTTGCCCTCTGTGGGCATCACCTCAGCGCGGTCAGCGCCCGCCTTAACGAGCGATGCAGCGAGCCACTCTGCGCAGCGTACCATGTCCTCTTTGTGGAGTGATGGCTGTGCACTGATTGAGGGTATGCGAAGAAGGTCGAAGAGCTCCTCCAAGAAGCGCTCACGATTCTGCTTGATGTAGTCGTTTGCAAGTTTCATAATGGTAGGTTTTAAGTATTATTAATATATGTATTATGCTTTTTTATGCTTTGCAAATTTGTTCTATTTCGGAAATAAAACGCTTTGCTAAGGCATCTGCCTCGGCCATGGTTTTAGCCTCGGTATAGACGCGGATGATAGGCTCGGTATTCGACTTGCGAAGGTGTACCCAGTTCTCGGCAAAGTCAATCTTTACGCCGTCAATATCGTTAACCTTTTCGTTTGAGTATCTGTTCTTTATGGTCTCAAGAATCAGGTCAACGTTAATCTCGGGTGTAAGCTCAATCTTGTTCTTCGATGCATAGTATGCGGGGTATGTATTTCGTAATTCCGACATACTCATAGAGAGTCCTGCGAAATAGGTCAAAAAGAGAGCAACGCCCACCAACGCATCGCGGCCGTAGTGCAACTCGGGATAGATAACGCCGCCGTTACCCTCGCCACCAATCACAGCGCCCGTATCCTTCATCTTCTTGACTACGTTAACCTCGCCAACGGCTGCCGCAGCGTATGCGCAACCCTCGTAACGTGAGGTGACGTCACTAAGTGCGCGTGACGACGACAAATTAGATACGGTGTTACCCTTAGTGTGCTTCAAAACATAGTCCGCCACAGCCACCAATGTGTACTCCTCAACAAACATCTCGCCATTCTCCATAACGAATGCCAAGCGGTCTACGTCGGGATCTACGACGATACCGAGGTCGGCACCCTCTTTGCGTATAACCTCCGAGATCTCGGTGAGGTTCTCGGGCAGTGGCTCGGGGTTGTGGGCGAACTCGCCTGTGGGGTCGCAGTTAAGCTCCACGACCTCGCAGCCCAACTCCTTCAAAAGTGCGGGGATGACAACGCCACCAACAGAGTTTACGGCATCCACCACCACCTTGAACTTGCGCTGGCGCACAGCCTCGACATTTACCAAAGGCAACGCCAATACCTGCTCGATATGCTTAGCATTAAAATCCTCGCGGCGGATAACCTTGCCTATGTGGTCGATGGTGGGGTAGTCCCATGCCATCTCCTCAGCCATTGCGAGCACCTCCTTACCCTCGGCGTCATCGAGGAACTCACCGCGCTCGTTGAGGAGCTTGAGGGCGTTCCACTGACGGGGGTTGTGCGAGGCGGTGATGATGATGCCACCATCGGCCTTGTAGGTGATAACAGCCATCTCTGTGCCAGGCGTTGTGCAGAGGCCTACGTTGATAACATCAACACCGCAGCCGAGCAGTGTGCCCTCGACCAACGAGTCGACCATAGAGCCCGAAATGCGGGCATCGCGACCTACGACGATTGTGATGCGCTTATCGGGGTTCTTATCTTTGATAAGGCGTGAGTATGCTGTTGTAAACTTGACGATGTCAATGGGTGTGAGGTTGTCGGCGGGACGGCCACCGATTGTACCACGAATACCAGATATGGATTTAATCAGAGTCATATGGTTAAATTATAATTGTCTTAACTCAAAAAATCGGTAAAAGATTTTGCTATTTCCTACAAAATTATTAATTTTACGCGAATATTAAAAATAAATTGTGTATAAAATATTTCGAGATATGAGAACGATACCCTCTTCTGAGCTGATAATCAATGGAGATGGCTCAATTTTCCATCTTCATCTCAAGCCCGAACAATTGGCCGATATCGTCATCCTCGTGGGTGATCCCGGTCGCGTGGCGATGATTGCCGAGTATTTCGACACTAAGGAGTGTGAGGTGGCAAATCGCGAGTTCCTCACCGTTACTGGTGTGTATAAGGGTAAGCGTATGACAGTTATGTCAACGGGTATCGGCATCGGTAATATCGACATCTGCGTTACGGAGCTCGATGCTCTTGCAAATATCGACTTCGCAACACGCCAGACCAAGGCGGAGTTCCGTCAGTTGACACTCGTGCGCCTCGGTACCTCGGGTGCTATACAGCAGGATATCGAGGTGGGTGAGGTAGTCTTTGCCCGCACATCGCTCGGCTTCGATGGTCTTTTGTCGTACTATGCTGGCCGTGACGGCGTCTGTGACCTCGCGCTTGAGGAGGCTTTCGCGGAGCATACAGCATGGGACAAGAAGCTCCCCGCCCCCTACTTCGTAGATGCCCATAAGGAGCTTTGCGAACTTTTTGCGGACTCTACACGTGAGGGTATCGCTATCGCTGCTCCCGGTTTCTATGCCCCTCAGGGTCGTTGGGTGCGCCTTCAGCCCCACGATCTCAAGCTCAACGAGAAGATTGAGTCGTTCCGCTTTGGCGAGCGCCGCATCACAAACTTCGAGATGGAGGGTTCGGCACTTGCAGGTCTTGCAGCGCTCATGGGTCACCGCGCAGCAACCATCTGCACAATCATCGCACAGCGCGTGGCAAAGAACGCTTGCACCGACTACAAACCCTTTGTGCGCCGCATGATAGAGATGGCACTCGATAAGTTGGCTTCGTTGTGATAAGCGGTAATCTGCGGCATCTGGCTTGCCCGAGAAATACTCATTTACGCTTTGGTAAACTCCGCTTTCTCGGTCTGTGACCATCTGCCACATCTCACCACCTCTGACAACGAAGAGTGAACAAGGATAAAATTAATTAAAACAAAAAATAAACTAAGACTATGAAATTTACAGTATCAAGCTCAGCATTGCTGTCGCTACTCGCAACAACTGGTAAGGTTATCAGCAACAAGAACACACTCCCCATCCTCGACTACTTCCTCATGGAGCTCAAGGGTGAGGACCTCACCGTTACAACCTCTGACCTCGAGACAACAATCATCGGTCACCTCAAGGTTGAGAGCGTAGAGCGCGAGGGCGTTATCGCAGCACCTGCAAAGCTTATGCTCGACTCACTCAAGGAGTTCCCCGAGATGCCCCTCGAGTTCGAGGTAAACGACTCTACATGGGAGATTAAGGTTAAGTGGACAAGCGGCTCACTCTCTATCCCCGGTGCTAGCGCTGTAAGCTACCCCGCAATGCCCGCAATTGGTGCCGAGTGCAAAGATATTCTCCTCGATGTAGATATGCTCATCGCTGGTATCAACAAGACAATCTTCGCAACAGCTGACGACGAGCTCCGCCCCGTGATGAACGGTGTGTACTTCAACTTCGAGCAGGGCAAGCTCACATTCGTAGCTACAGATGCTCACAAGCTCGTGCGCTCAATGGTTGAGTGCCCCGATGTAGACTTCAACGCATCATTCATCCTTCCCAAGAAGCCCGCGAACCTTCTCAAGGGCGTGTTGCTCAAGGAGGAGGAGCCTATCCGCGTGATGTTCGACGCTAAGAACGTTACATTCGAGCTCAAGAACCACAAGCTCGTATGCCGCCTTATCGAGGGTAACTATCCCAACTACAACGCCGTTATTCCCTCAGCAAACCCCAACAAGGTTCTTGTTGATCGCGTAGAGCTTCTCAACGGCATCAAGCGTGTGGCGGTATGTTCTAACCCCACAACAAACCTTATCCGCATGGATATCGCGTCAAACCGCATATCTCTCGCAGCTCAGGATATCGACTTCTCAGTATCTGCTAACGAGACTATCTCTTGCAGCTACGATGGCAACCCCGTGACTATCGGCTTCAAGTCGACATTCCTCGTTGAGATTCTCTCAAACATCGATACCCCAACCGTTATGATTGAGCTTGCTGACTCAACACGTGCAGGCGTATTCAAGCCCGTGTACGACGATAAGCACGCAGGCGAGGTATTGATGCTACTCATGCCAATGATGATCAACGCATAGTTTGTTGTGATAAGGGGGCATCTGCGGTGCCAAGCTCATTGCCACGAATGGGAAATACGCCAAGTATGTCCCATCCGTGTCAATTTCGACTTGACATCACATCTACCCCCTTCTGACAACAAACTTGGATACAGGCCATCGTCGCCATTTTTGCCGAGCGTTGTATCTAATGCCTTCTGTCTGCAAATTGCAGTGGCGGTTAGGAGAGAGTAGGGTTCAATTTCGACTTGACATCACATCTACCCCCTTCTGACAACAAACCGAAGACGAAAGGTCATTTAGTGAGATTAGAGAATTTAGTGAGATTGGTGTGTCTCTATCTCGATTCCCTAAGTTCCTTAATTTCCCTAAATTCCCTAAAACAATAACCATAAACAGCTAACGGATTAAACTCCATTACTTATGAATCTAAAACTTAAGCGACCAATCATATTCTTCGACCTCGAGACTACAGGCGTAGATGCGGCACACGACCGCATTGTCGAGATCTCGATGGTAAAGGTTGAGCCCGACGGCACAAAGCAGGTTAAGACACGACGCATAAACCCCGAGATGCCAATCCCTGCAGAGGCTACAGCTGTGCATGGCATCAGCGACGAGGATGTTAAGGATGAACCTACATTCAAGCAGATAGCTAAGTCGCTGGCTAAGTTTATCGAGGGTTGCGACTTTGGTGGCTTCAACTCAAACCGCTTCGACCTACCCATGCTCGTTGAGGAGTTCATGCGCGCAGAGGTAGATGTCGACTTCCGCAAGCGTAAGTTCGTGGATGTGCAGAATATCTTCCACAAGAAGGAGCAACGCACACTCGTTGCGGCGTATAAGTTCTACTGCGACAAGGATCTCGAGAATGCACACTCAGCAGAGGCCGATACCCTCGCAACGTATGAGGTGCTCGAGGCGCAGATTGCACGTTATGGTGACATCGGAGATACTATCGAGGAGCTCGCTGCGTTCTCTACACATGGCGAGGTGGTAGACTTTGCGGGTCGCATAGCGCTAAACGACAAGGGCGAGGAGGTATTTACCTTTGGTAAGTACAGGGGTCGCAAGGTAGAGGATATCTTCCGTGACGAGCCCAGCTACTACTCTTGGATGATGCAGGGCGACTTCCCCCTCTACACAAAGAAGGTGATAACTGAGATCCGCCTACGCATGAAGTAGTCGCTACAAAGAGTAAACGATAGATATTTAAGATGAAAAAACTACGACTCATATTTGTTGCATTGCTCCTTATGATGGTGACAGTGGCGGTGGCGACAGAGCCATCGAAGACCACCGTGCGCTATCAGGGTAAGAAGTACTATGTCCACAAGGTTAAGGATGGTGACACGCTCTTCTCACTTGCGCAGGTATATGG
>JAEZPN010000089.1 GCA_023413645.1 Bacteroidota bacterium | reverse complement strand
CCATATATAGAATAGGAATTACTCTTTTCATCGCATTGATTTTTTAGAATACATAGACAAGATTAAATGCGAGCTTTGTGATGCCCCAATATACAAGGTCGTCCGACGCGAGCTTCGAGCCACACTTAGCACAATAGTACTTATCATACCATGTGTAGGCGCAACCGACACCCACCTCGAGTTCAAGGTTCCAGTGGTTGCCAAGCATGAAGGCGTAGCCATAGCCGACACCCGCACCTGCGAAGTAACCTTGATAGCGGTAGTTTGCTAAGTCGGGAACATTGAAACCCATGATATTTGGCTTGAAATCGATATTACCAATGTTGTACTCACCACCCCATAAGTGCATAGCAAGGAAGTTACCACCAAACTTATGGCAGAACCAGTAGCGAGCCTCAGGCTGCACAAACCAGTGCTTCCACTTCATATTTGTATCCTTGTTGATGGTAAATGGGTTGTAGTTACCCGAGAGATCGAGTGTCCACTTATCTGCCAAAGCAACCTCCACACCGAGGTTCATAGATGCAGTTGCATCGTAGGCGATATTGCTCTTCAATGCCCAATCCTGCGCCGATACGGAGGCAAACGTGAAGATGCTTAACAATAAGAGTGTTAGACGCTTATACATAGTAGTTTTTCAGTTGTTTACATAATGGTTGCACCCAGCGCATAAAGCACGCAACGCACCCTATGACCAAGTAGTTAGGTTGTCTAATGTAGAGGATAAACTGTATCGAAAAACAGGGGACACACTCGATTATTTGCAGAATAATCGCTACATCATTAACCTAAATAAAATTTTCAAAAAATTCAATCGCAGCAGTTACACCTCTCAATTTAGGGAACACACTCTAGGAGTAACTCTACGTAAAGAATCTCACACCAGCAGTTAATAAGAAAAATAGACTAATTTTATTATCTATAATCTGAGTTTCTTAACTAATTGCCGAAAACGAAGATAATGAAAAATATTAAGCAAACAACTATTTCCTTATATTTTTTGAACTAAAAACTATTATTTTTTTTAATACAAAAGCTAACATATTGATATACAATAATATAGACATTAGGGGGGGGTGGAGCGATTTGCATAATTTTTCAATTAAAAAACCCATAAACACACAAAATTTCATAATGAATTCATGGTTTTAATCAACAAACCTGGGATATAACAAATATACCCGATGCGAAAAATAGTAGAATATCGATTGCTGGTAATAGGGAAAGTTAGGGATGATAAACTGGGAACGAGCGATTAAAGAAGGAGTTTGCTATATAATATATAAGGTATGCTGTCAAGTGGTCTAAAACTGAGACCATTTGTCAAATAGTAGTTTGAAATATTAAGGATATCAATGGTATAAGGAGGTTAGGTTCAGTTCCCGCCACCTCCACTTAACTCGATTTGCATCATTGCAAGTCGAGTTTTTTTCATATCTTTGTGCAGATATAACTATTCAACTTTTAACTATGCGCAAAGTATTATCCATAGCATTCGCACTCCTTATCCCCGCATTGGCACTCGCCTGGGGTCCCAAGGGTCACGACACCGTAGCCTACATCGCCGAGAAGCACCTCTCAAAAAAGACACTCCAAAAGGTCACTGAGGTACTCGAAGGTAAGTCGTTGGTATATGTAGCAAACTGGATGGATAACGCCAGTCACACCGACGAGTACGCCTACACAAAGACATGGCACTACGTAAATGTAGATTCCGCAGAGGGCACATACGCAAACTCGAAGAAGGATAGCGCGGGTGATGCCGTTATCGCCATCAACACCATCGTTGAGAACCTCAAGAGCGGCGAACTCAGCCCTGAGGAGGAGCGCGTACAGCTTATGATGCTCATCCACATCGTTGGCGATATGCACTGCCCCATGCACGCAGGTCGCAAGAGCGACCGCGGTGGAAATGACACGAAGGTTAAGTACTTCGGCAGCCAGAAGAAATTGCACACAGTTTGGGATAGCGAGATTGTGGAGTCGGCACACCGCTGGGGATACTCAGAGTGGCAGGACCAGATTGACCGTGCGACACCCAAAGAGGTGCAGGCATATATGCAAGGTACTCCCAACGACTGGATCGAGGAGACCGTGGTACTGGCCAACGACATCTACGAAAACTCTACAACAGGTGCCAACCTCTCGTATGACTACGTTGTGCAGTATGCACCTATCATCGAGCAGCAGTTCCTCAAGGGCGGCATCCGCCTTGCGAAGCTCCTCGAGGAGATCTACTAAATAACTAGTAACCACAAACAATGGAGGCTGTTCGATATATCGGGCAGCCTCTTTTGTATGCAAAAAGACACCACCATTGCTGGCAGTGTCCCAGTAAATATGTGTTCGCGCATGCGCACGTGTGTACTCCACCCTTGAGCAAGTATAACGCCAAAGCGCCCCACCCTGCGTCACAAAAATTGCATAGCACGAACTGATTTTAGGCACACGAAAAAGGGATTGCCCGAGTGGACAATCCCAGTTCTATAGAAAAGTTGTAGAATAAGTGCTAATTTTAGGCGTGCGCAGCTTGAAAAAGCGGAGTTTACTTAAGGGTAAATGAGCATTTTGAAAGCAAGCACAACGACAAAATAGCCTTACCCATATCACAAAAATTGCATAGCACGAACTGATTTTAGGCACACGAAAAAGTGGGAAACCGCAGTTTACTTTTCGTAAATGAGGATTTCCCACTTGAGTGTAACGCCAAAGCAGTCTTGCTATGCGATTTTTACTCGTATTGGCCAGTCTTTAGTCGCATCACCTCATCACGTGTAAGGAAACGCCACTCGCCACGCTTAAGGTTCTTCTTTGTGAGACCAGCGTAGTAAACACGGTCGAGCTTCTGAACGGTGTAACCGAGGTGCTCGAACATACGACGAACGATACGGTTACGGCCAGAGTGAATCTCAACACCTACGGTGCGCTTATCCTCTGATGCGTATGCCACCTCGTCAGCGAAGATATCACCATCCTCGAGAGTGATACCCTCGGTGAGTGAATCCATATCTGCGCGAGTGAGAGCCTTATCGAGTGTTACCTGATAGATCTTCTTCTTGCGGTATGAGGGGTGTGTAAGCTGACGTGTGATGTCGCCGTCGTTGGTGATAAGGAGCAAACCGAGTGAGTTCTTATCGAGACGACCTACGGGATATACGCGCTCTGTGCAAGCATTCTTCACGAGATCCATCACAGTCTTCTCGGCGTGGGGATCATCCAAAGATGTCACATAGCCCTTAGGCTTGTTGAGTACAAGATATACATTCTTCTCGCCCTGGAGCTTCTCATCGTGGAAGCGAACCTCATCTGTAGGCAAAATCTTTGTACCAAGCTCTGTAACAACCTGACCATTAACAGTCACAACGCCTGCGAGGATGAAGTCGTCAGCCTCACGACGTGAGCATACGCCCGACTGTGAGATAAAGCGATTGAGACGAATCTCGCCAGCAGACTGGTTGGGGTTGAACTTAGGATATGAGCGAGGTTTCTCGTCACGCTTAGGTGCACCAGTACGCTTTGCACTACCCTTGAAGCCACGCTCGTTGTTGCGCTCCTCTCGGTTAAAAGTGCGTGCAGGGCGCTCATTGCTACGCTCCTCACGGTTGAATGTACGTGCGGGACGTTCTGTGCGCTCGCCACGGTTAAAGCCACGGTCGTTGTTACGCTCCTCGCGGTTGAAGCTGCGCTCTGTGCGCTCGCCACGACCAAAGCTACGGTCGTTGTTACGCTCCTCGCGGTTGAAGCTGCGCTCTGTGCGCTCGGGTCGGTTGAAGTTACGTGCAGGGCGCTCAGTACGCTCGCCACGGTTGAAACCGCGGTCGTTGTTGCGCTCCTCACGGTTGAAGTTACGCTCACCGCGCTCAGGACGGTTGAAGCCACGTGTAGGACGCTCGCCATCCTCCGTGCGACGGGGACGCTGCTCATACTCGGGGCGCAAACGGTTGTCTGCGGTGAAGTGGGGGTTGTACGATGTACGCTTCTCTGTCTTTGCCGCGGGAGTACGGAACTCGCGGCCGCCCTCGTTGTCAGCCTCACGGCGTGGACGGGGAGTATGCTCAACACGCTCAGTAGAGCTTACACGCTGACGCTTGTCACGTGCAAAACGTGATACGTTAGCTGTTGAGTCTGTGTTCTTGTTTTTCATTTCTGTATTAATGCTTTATAAAAAAATCGCGCAAAGGTAACTATTTTTTTTGATCTACAACTCTTTTACAAAGAGTATGCCAAAATTTTTGCAAAATTATTGTAACTTTGCAGCCATTATGAACAGAGAGATACTTAGAATAGCCATACCCAACATCATTTCGAATATCACGGTGCCCTTGATGGGTATCGTCTCGACGGCTATCGCCAGTCGTGCTTGCGGAGGTGCGGGTTCTGAAGCCATCGGCGCATTGTCGATTGGCGTTACTATATTCAACTTTATATACTGGAACTGCTCCTTTATCCGTATGGGTACGAGCGGTCTCACGGCTCAGGCCTTTGGCGCAGAGAACCACCGCGAATACTCATTAATGCTCTGGCGATCACTTATCGTAGCCCTCGGCGTGGGTATCCTTGCCTTTGCATTGCAGTACCCTATCGGTGAGTTCTCGATGTGGTTTATGGATACGGGCAGTGAGGAGTCAAGAAGCATGATTGCCTCATACTTCTACACCCGCATCTGGGCAGTCCCCGCGGGTATCCTACTCTTCGCCTTCAATGGTTGGTTTACAGGCATGCAGAATGCCGTAGTGCCGATGGTCGTAGCCATACTTGTAAATGTCATCCACATAGGTTGCAGCTACCTATTCTCGATTGTGGGCGTTGATATGTTGACATCGTCGACAGATGTCATAGAGACAACCTGCGTATTGTGCGGCAACACCACAAGTACCATGGGGTTGAAGGGCATCGCCCTTGCCTCTGTTGTGGCGCAGTGGACAGGTGTATTGGTGATGGTTGCAGTCATACTCCTACGCTATCGCAAGCGCTTGGTTAAGGTGAGCATGAAAGAGGTTATAGACTTTAGTAGCATGCGCCGCTTCTTCTCCATTAATAGCGACATCATCATCCGCACCTTCTGCCTTGTAGCCGTCTACACATTCTTTACTAAAGCATCAGCTGACACAGGCAACGATAACATCCTAGCTGTCAACACCATACTCTTGCAGCTATTCACGCTATTCTCATACATGAACGACGGCTTTGCCTACGCTGCCGAGGCACTTACGGGTCGCTTTATTGGTGCTCGTGATGGAGTCTCACTACGTCGCAGCATTAAGCTCTGCCTTGTGTGGTGCTTCGCCGTGTCGTTCATCTTTATCGGCGTGTATATTGGCTGGTGGCGCAATATTTTCACCCTTATTGCCAACCCCGAATTGGGAGATATCAACGTATTGCTCAGCATAGCCGAGGAGTACATCGGATGGATTATCGCCATACCTCTTGCTGCGGCAATGCCCTTCGTTATGGATGGTATCATGGTGGGTGCCACACGCAGCCGCATCATGCGCAACTCGATGATATGGTCGTCGGTCTGCTTCTTTGTCATTCTCTACGGCCTTGGTTGGCTTATCGGCAACAATGCACTATGGCTGGCATTCACGATGTATATGTTCCTTCGTGGCGTATTCCAGTACTTCATGTCGGACCGTCTACACGACATCTACCGCCAGGCAAACTAATAGTGACTACGTATAACGTAAATTTAGTTATCGGAATTTGACTATTTCGATAATTCTTGCTATCTTTGTGCGATTGTAACCACTACAACCGAAAAAATATAAAAACAATATAACTATGAACGTATCTTTTAACTGGCTAAAGCGCTACCTTGACTGCGATCTATCGGCGGAGCGCATGGCCGAAATACTCACCGAGCTTGGCCTTGAGGTCGAGGAGTTCGAGAAGATTGAGACCATCAAGGGTGGCTTGAAGGGTGTTGTTGTTGGCGAGGTTCTCACATGCGAGGATCACCCCGACTCTGACCACCTCCACATCACTACCGTTGACGTTGGCTCAGAGGCTCCCTTGCAGATTGTATGTGGCGCTGCTAACTGCCGCCAGGGTTTGAAGGTGATGTGCGCAACCGTAGGCTCAGTGCTCTACCCCATCGACTCGGATGAGGAGTTTAAGATTAAGCGCAGTAAGATTCGTGGTGTTGAGTCACTCGGCATGCTCTGCGCAGAGGATGAGCTCGGCATTGGTCGCAACCACGACGGCATCATGGAGCTCCCCGCAGAGGCAGTGGTAGGCACACCTGCAAAGGAGTATCTCCACATCGCTGATGACTATCTCATCGGCATCGGCCTTACACCCAACCGCGTGGATGCAGCATCGCACATCGGTGTTGCACGCGACATCGCAGCATACCTCAAGAGTCGTGGCGAGCGCGTAGAGTTCAAGCTCCCATCGGTTGAGGATTTCAAGGTTGACGACACCTCTCGCACTATCGAGGTGGAGGTTGTAAACTCTGAGGCAGCACCTCGCTACGCAGGTATCACCGTTAGCGGCTGCAAGATTGCTCCATCACCAGAGTGGATGCAGAACGAGTTGCGCGCTGCGGGCATCAACCCCAAGAACAACCTCGTTGACATCACAAACTACGTCCTCTTCGAGTTGGGTCAGCCCCTCCACGCATTTGACGCAGATAAGATTGAGGGTGGCAAGGTTGTGGTACGTTCGGCTAACGAGGGCGAGAAATTCGTAACCCTCGATGGCGTAGAGCGCACACTCACAGCCAATGACCTTATGATCTGCTCGGCAGAGCGCCCCATGTGTATCGCGGGTGTATATGGCGGTCAGGACTCAGGCATTAGCGACACCACAGTAAACGTATTTATCGAGAGCGCATACTTCCACCCCGTATGGGTACGCAAGACTGCTAAGCGCTTCGGTCTCAATACAGATGCTTCGTTCCGCTTCGAGCGTGGTATCGACCCCAACATCCAGGTTTATGCCCTCAAGCGTGCAGCGATGCTCATGCAGGAGTTGGCAGGTGGTCGCATCACATCGGAGATTATCGACATCAACCCCACTCCCGCACGCGACTTCGAGTTTGAGTTCTCGTTGGAGCGCGCACGTAAGCTCATCGGCAAGAACATCCCCGAGGAGACATTCATGACTATCCTCGAGTCGCTCGACGTTAAGGTTCTCGGTCGCGAGGGCGAGGTGCTCACAGTGGCAGTTCCTCCCTACCGCGTAGATGTACAGCGCGAGGCAGACCTTATCGAGGATGTATTGCGCGTGTATGGCTACAACAACATCGAGATTTCAGACCACGTAAACTCCACTTTGTCGTACGCTCCAAAGCCCGACAAGGCACGCTTGCAGAATGTGGCATCTGATTTCCTCACATCGAACGGCTACACTGAGATCATGTCGAACTCACTCACAAAGGCTTCGTACTATGAGGGCTCGACATCATACCCCGCAGAGCGCTGCGTGAAGATTTTGAACCCATTGTCTCAGGACCTCAACGTTATGCGTCAGACATTACTCTTCAACGCCTTGGAGGCCGTAGAGCTCAATGTTAACCGCCGCAACGGCAACCTCAAGATGTACGAGGTGGGCAACTGCTACGCCTTTGCTGCGGAGAAGGCATCGGAGGAGAACACCTTGGCTAAGTATGTCGAGAACAACCGCATCGGCATCACCGTTACAGGACTCAAGACACAGCTTTCGTGGAACAGCAAGGAGGAGACAGCATCGTTCTTCACACTCCGCGCTATCGTAGAGCGCCTCTTGAAGCGCTTCGGCATCGACATCTACGCATTGCAGTCTGAGAGCCTCGAGTGCGACCTCTATGGCGACGCTATTGTCTTCAAGCAGGGTCCCAACGAGGTGGTACGCATGGGTGTCGTATCGCCTATGGTGCGCAAGAAGTTCGACATCAAACAGGAGGTTTACTTCGCAGAGGTTGACTTCGACCAGCTCATCAAGATGACCAAGAAGGCGAAGGTGCAGTTCAAGGAGCTCTCGAAGTTCCCCGAGGTTAAGCGTGACTTGGCACTCCTCGTAAACAAGAACGTTACATTCTCACAGCTCCGCTCTATCGCGTTTGCTACCGAGAAGAAGCTCTTGAAGTCTGTATCGTTGTTCGACGTATATGAGGGCGATAAGCTCCCCGAGGGCAAGAAGTCTTACGCCTTGAGTTTCATCCTCGAGGATAAGAACCAGACGCTCACCGACAAGCAGATTGAGCGCACAATGGCTAACTTGCAGACACAGCTCGAGCAGAAGGCTGGTGCCGAGGTCCGCAAGTAGTAGGCATATCGCATCCTATATTAAAATGGAGTTGTCCGTTTGGACAGCCCTTTTTCGGCGGTGAATAACATTTCGCCGCCGAATTTATTGATTTTCAATAGATTATATTATTGAGTTGTGAAACGTTTTTTGTGAAAATGTATTAAGAGCTGATTTTGCCCTTTGTGTGTAGTCTTCTATGTAGTATAAATTAAATGCAACCAAATAGGGCCCTTTATTTTCGCCTCTTGCTCCACTGCGAGAGGCGAAATTTTGTATAATACCCAAACAAGACCCCAAAGAGTGTTGTCAATTGCGAAAAAAATTCTAACTTTGTAGTGACGTGGGGCATTGTACCCTCGGCATTACATATTTGATGAAAGTGTTTCGCTTTTACCCCGAATAGGAATCTGGAAAATTCATTGCTGAGGGTGAACGACAGCACTCATCATCTGTATTGGTATGTGTATTCTTACTCATGCAATACGGGTGTGGGGGCTTGTATCGTTTATTCGTCTTGGGTTTTATCAGAGCCTCTGTATAGATAAACGGAAGTCAGCTCCACACTTTCTTTGTTTATAATAATCGCCCGTTGAGTTGATGGCAAGTACGTCTTTACATTATGGCTCGTGTACAAATTAAAAATGAGGTACCCAAAAATCGAATAGAAGATTGGCAACTGTGTTTTCAGAAATGTATCTACAATTACGATGATGGAACCACCGAAGAGGGGTTTCGTTTTATTTGGCGTCGACCAAATGGTTCTTTGCAAGCCGCGCGAGGACAAGCTCGCATTCCATCAAAGTGTGCAATGGATTACCTATTAAAACAAGCAGCTGAGGAAGGATGGTATAAATAATCAAACAAAATTCTAATCATATGAAAAAAATGCTTTTACTCTGTGTTGTAGTAACTTGTTGCAACATCAGCCATGCTCAGTTGAATATGGGAGGGCAAATAAGGGAACAACTTCAAGTAAAGAATGAGTTGCAAGTATTGGGCAAGCCCGAAGAGCTGAATCACCTATTTACTCCTTTGGATAGCATTAAATTTCATACGAATGATCCAAAGTTTAAGTGGAGTGATGATATCGTTGGATATAAAGTTTATTATACAGGTAAGAAAATAGACTTTACTTCTAATAGAATATATCTGTGTGAAAATCCAGTAGATTCCACTATTTGTTTTAAGGAATTGCCTGTTGATTATTACGAAGTTGTTGGTATAATAAGATATAAGGAACAAGCGAGTAAGTACATAGAAAGGTTCAATCAACTTAAATTGATAAAAAACCCAGATTTGTTAAATAGAGATAAAGATATATTGTCGAAATTTATTCAATATATGCAGGCGGGATTAATATCTATTTCTGATTTTGAGAGAGAGGTAAAATTGTATAACAGGCCCCCTAAATCTTACACCAATTTATTTTACGTTATCCAGTCATCCACTTCCCCTGAGATATACTATATACCAAAGTCTGAAAAGGCATATCTCGATACCATTACCGATTTGTACTACTGCTTTGGTAATGCATGGGGACAGGATGGGGCTTTTATATCAATTCCCTACTATGATTTGATTGTAAACACTCTCAAAGGGCAGAATGTGTCTATATGGCTACGAGGCAATGCTTTTGAAGATTATGTAACCAATGTGCTTATTGACAATGTCTTCAAGGATAATTTCAATCCTCTTAGCCTGAATGGCTATCTGACCAAAGATGATTTTAGTATTTCTGCTATTGCTAAATGTGTGGATATTTTTGTTCATGACGATTTTCAAATTTGTGGCTTATTTGAAGTAAATGGCAGTAAATTCACTCTGCCAATAGGTGATGTTATTGAGAAATATATATCATCATTGGAGATTCCTAACAATCATGATAATTCTTATTATACTACTTATACTACTTATACTACTAGCTACTATTTCCCATATATTTATTTCCACAAACGCACTGATACATATCGCTATGATGGGTATATTATTGCAGAGAATACGATAAAAGATATTCTTTATTTATTTAATGAGGGGGAGTTGGAAATTGCCCAAAAACAAGCACAGGCAGAAGCCGAGAGGAAACGAATTGAAGCCGAACGTGCTAAACTTAGAGCAGAGGAGAAGGCTAGACATCAAAAATGGTTGAGAGAAGAGGCTGAACGCAAAGCACAATGGCAAGCAGAGATGATTAGAGAATATGGAGAAAAATATGGAAATGCTATTATTGAAGGCAAAGTAATGCTTGGAATGTCACAGCAAATGTGTCAAGAAGCTTGGGGTAGACCTATAGACAAATATAATACGTTTACTCCAACCACCTCTAAATCCACTTGGCTGTACAATTATAAAACTTTCTTACATTTTGTTGATGGTAAATTAGTGAAGATAGAGAATTAATATATCATATTAGGCGTATGCAGGGTTTTATATAACCCAGAGCATACGCCTGATTTTTATTCACAATGCATCTTTGGAAGGTACTTGATTTCAGTGCTTTGCCCTCAAAAGTTTCATATACCTTTGTACTCGCAGTTAGTTGGCTTAATTACGACCTCCATGTAGTCTTCTATGTAGGATTTAGCAATTTTCGTAAAAACTAACACTGAAAATCAATCAGTTAAAAATAAAAAGCATAGTCCCAATCCAGGCAACTCCATTTTTTTCGCCCCCACATTTCGTCGTTTCACCGCCCGAATATGCCGTTTAACAGAGCGTTCAACACGAAATAGCGCAGCCGTTTTATAACTTTGTTATAACACGAACAACTAACACTAAAAATTTAGAACTATGAAACGACTGTTACTTTTATTTGCGATGTGCCTCTGCACAACTACCCTATTCGCCGAGGGCCGAGTATTTTGCGAAATCAGGGAGTACCACACATTCGGCAGAACAAAAAAGATTGTCATCGACTATGGTCAGGAGCAATTTAGAGGCGATTCGATGCAAATTTTGGTAGACGGCGAGGGCAACAGAGTCGAATTTAACTCCTTGATTGATGCCCTAAACTACATGGAATCGCTCGGATGGTGCTTCGTGCAGGCATATGTCACCGTGGACAATGATATAAGCAATGTTCGCTGGTTGGTGTGTAAGGATGTAGTGGAGGGCGTCGACCCATACGAAGGCCTGCTAACGAAGGAGATACTCGAGAAATAGAGAGCCAAATGACTGAAAATGACATAAGTAGTATAATAGACAAAAGCGAGGTATCACTACCCCGCTTTTGTTTTATTACATTATATCAGCCTACACCTCCATGCCGCGGCGGACACGAGAGAGAGTTTCGCTATCCACAAGGCGTTCGGCAATGGCCAAAGCAAAGTCCACCGAGAGGCCAGCACCCGCAGCGGTAATGAGGTTAGCATCCTCAACCACCGAGCCACCGACAAAGTGGTAGTCACCCATCTCCTCGACAACAGCCGTATGGCACGTTACGCTGCAACCACGTGCAACACCCGCAGCAGCCAACACCGTAGGTGCACCACATATAGCAGCGACCAAGCGACCGCTATTGTAGTAGTCGCGCACAGCAGCACATACCAACTCCGAGTTGCGGAGGTTAATGTAACCAGGATTACCACCAGGCAAGATGATAGCATCACCATCTGCAAAATTGGCATCCTCAATCAACATATCGCACGTCAAAGAGACCAAGCCGTGCGACGAGGTAACACTCAAGTTACCACCCACAGCGACACGCTTAAGTTCCACACCCGCGCGGTTCATAACATCTATTGGCGCCAATGCCTCGACACACTCGAAACCATCGGCAAGAAATATATATACTCGTTTCATATTTAGACTACTTAAACATCTGTTCCAACTCCTCGAACGACAACACCTCAACTGCGCACTCGCCAATACCCTTTGGCACAATTAAGCGTATTGAGTTGTTATTCTTTTTCTTATCATACTTTACCTCACACAACACTTCATTTATTGACGAAGGCATATCCAAACTTAGGCCGAGCTGTGTAAGCACCCTATCAATACGCTGGGCGACATTCTCATTAAGCATACCACGACGCACCGCAGCATGGGCAACAAGTGACATGCCGATAGCCACGCCCTCACCATGGTTAACATCGTGCGTACACTTCTCAATGGCGTGACCAAGCGTATGACCAAGGTTCAAAAGGCGGCGCACACCACCCTCACGCTCATCTTCAGCAACGATACGCGCCTTAACAGCCACAGCACCAAGCATAGCCTCCTGCATATCCTCCGCCGAATTATAGATACCCTCACCGCAACGCTCCAAGCGCTCGAAGAGCTCAGCATCAGCGATAATAGCACTCTTAACGACCTCTGCCATGCCGGCACGCAACTCTCGTTTGGGGAGCGTGCGTAACATCTCGACATCGGCAATAACGAAGCGTGGCTGACGGAAGGTGCCCACCATGTTTTTGTAGTCCGCAACATTTACGCCATTCTTGCCACCTATCGAGGCATCGACCTGACCGAGTAGCGTCGTAGAGACAAAGCCAAACTCCACGCCACGCATATATGTCGCAGCCACGAAGCCCGCAATATCGGTAACGATGCCGCCACCAATACCCAGGATAAAGGTTGAGCGGTCGGCACCCAACGCCATAAGTTCACGATAGACACGCTCTACGGTCTGCAGACTCTTACACACCTCGCCCTGGCCGACGATGATATACTCGAAGCGGCGCACAAGATTAGGATATAGGCGGTCGATATTGGCATCAGTAATTACAACGGTACGACCCTCAGGGAGCACCCTCGCGAGGAGCTCCTCGGCACGACCAACATAGAGTGTCGAAGCTGGGTTTATTTGAATTATTCTCTCCATAAGTAGTACAAAGGTAATAATTTTATCAACAATGTAGTCATAGCGGGGCGTAAAACAAATTTTATTTGCGAAAAAGTTTGCAATATCCTCGAATGTTTCCTAATTTTGCGTGATGATTGCTTACATAAATATATGTATTGGTGTAATCATCCAAAATTTGAGAGTATTTACAAACTATAACAACTTAAAAAACATTTACAACTATGGCATTTCTAACTAACGACAAGCTCGTTATCGTCGGTGCTGCCGGTATGATCGGCTCGAACATGGTGCAGTCTGCACTTATGATGAACCTCACATCTAACATCTGCCTCTACGATGTATTCTCACCCGAGGGTGTTGCAGAGGAGATGCGCCAGAGCGGTTTCGACAACGTAAACATCACAGCTACAACTGATGTTGCTGAGGCTTTCAAGGATGCAAAGTATATCATCTCTTCTGGTGGTGCTCCACGTAAGGAGGGTATGACTCGTGAGGACCTCTTGAAGGGTAACTGCGAGATCGCTGAGCAGCTCGGTAAGAACATCAAGACTTACTGCCCCGATGTTAAGCACGTCGTTATCATCTTCAACCCCGCTGACCTTACTGGTCTCGTAACTTTGCTCTACTCTGGTTTGAAGCCCGGTCAGGTTACAACACTTGCTGGTCTCGACACTACTCGTCTCAAGAGCGCTTTGGCTAAGAAGTTCAATGTTATGCAGTCTGAGATCGAGGGTTGTGCAACTTACGGTGGCCACGGCGAGCAGATGGCAGTATTCGGCAGCGCAGTAAAGATCGCTGGCCGCAAGCTCACTGACATCATCGGTACTGAGGAGTTCCCCGCAGAGGAGTGGGAGCAGATGAAGAAGGATGTAACACAGGGTGGTGCAGCTATCATCAAGCTCCGCGGTCGTTCATCATTCCAGAGCCCCTCATACCTCTCTGTTGAGATGATTCGCTCAGTGATGGGTGGCGAGGCATTCCGCTTCCCCGCAGGTACTTACGTATCAAACGAGAAGTACAACCACATCATGATGGCTATGGACACTGTTCTCGACCAGAACGGCTGCTCATACAAGATGCCCGTTGGTACTGAGGAGGAGTTGGCAAAGCTTGACGCTTCATACGCACACCTCTGCAAGATGCGTGACGAGTTGGTAACTCTCGGCATCGTTCCCGCAATCGAGGAGTGGTCAAAGATCAACCCCAACCTCTAATAAGAAAAGCGGAGCGCATAGCTCCGTTTTTCATTATATGAATAAGGAGATTTAGTAATCAGGGAGTTTAGGGTGGCAATCTTAAACTCCCTACTTACTCCCCCAACAAGCACATTACTAATTGCTAATTACTCATTACTAATTGATTATGAAGATTGCAGTTCCCACACGCGACGGACATATCGACGACCACTTTGGTCACTGCGCCTACTACACCATCTTCGAGGTCGAGGATGGCAAGATTATATCTACCTCACGCCTCGACTCTCCCGAGGGTTGCGGTTGCAAATCGGGTATCGCTGCCGACATGGAGGCCATGGGCATCGAGGTTATGCTCGCAGGCAACATGGGTGAGGGTGCAAAGAACAAGCTCCAGAGCCACAACATCAAGGTTATACGTGGTTGCAAGGGCGACATCGAGGCAGTAGTTAAGGGTTACCTCCTCGGTTTTGTCATGGACTCAGGCGAGGCGTGCCACCACCACGAGTGCAAATAGCATTTCAACACATATTCGACACATATTGCAGATCCCTCGGATGCAAAATTGCATTTGAGGGTTTGGTTGTTTAAGATATTTTATATATATTTGTAAAGGATTAATCTCCAAACATATATAGAACCATGAAGCGCCTACTACTCATACTCTTCGCACTCGTCGTAATCATACCCGCATCAAATAGTGCTTCGGCACAGGAGCAGGGCGACTTCCGCTTTGGTTTCCGCACGGGTTACTACTTCCGCGCCAACGCCTTTGTCATAGGTGTATACGGTAACTACGGCATTACAAATTGGCTCAACGTAGAGCCCGGTATCAGCTACGTCTGCAAGGAGAAGAGTACGGTGGATGTCTATTGCGACTTCCAGATACCGTTGGAGATAGCGACATATTGGCACGTGTACCCCATCGTCGGCATTAGCGCCAACGACATAAGCGAGAACAAAGGCGCAATAGATGGCTGGGCGGGAGGCTTAAACGTGGGCCTCGGCACCACCTACACAATAAATGGACACTGGAACTTCACAGCACAAGGCAAGTGGATGGGACGCTTCCCGCGTGAGCACACCAGTGCCATAATCATCGCCGTAGGCATAGGCTACAACTTCTAACACTTACATAGTAAGAGAGGTTACCAAGACAAGGGACATAAGGAGTAGTTCTGCTTCATTTTGACAGCAACTTCCCTTATGTCTCTTTTATATTTCGACCTACATTTTCCTTCAGTTTTCACGACACAGATAGCGCACTTCGGGCGAAAACTACCACCCCAATAATGCAATTTTGCAGTTTTCGGAAATTTATTTCGATTTTTTGATACAGCGTACCACATTTTTTACTATATTTGTATGAAATTATGGTGTACCTTATTATAAGGTGCACGATACACCCATTGGAATAAGACAATTAAACAATTATACAAAACTACAAACTTACTGAACATGGACAAAGTAAACGCTATGCAGTTGCAGGATGTGGTTATCCGATTCTCGGGTGACTCAGGTGACGGTATGCAGCTCACCGGTACGCTCTTCTCGGACACTTCAGCACTGCTCGGAAATGGTATCTCTACCTTCCCCGACTACCCCGCTGAGATTCGCGCTCCGCAGGGAACTGTAGCAGGTGTATCTGGCTTCCAGGTGCACATCGGCTCTTCACGTGTAGATAACCCTGGCGACTACTGCGATGTGCTCGTGGCTATGAACCCCGCAGCACTTATCGCTAACCGCAAGTGGCTCAAGCCCTCGGCTACCGTTATCATCGACGGCGACACCATGACCGAGGATAACATCACAAAGGCGGGCTTCAAGACCATGGATCCCATCACTGAGCTCAACCTCCAGGACTACAACGTCGTTATCCCCGACATTACAACCATGACTAAGGAGGCCCTCAAGGACTCAGGCATGGACAACAAGGCTGTTGTAAAGTGCAAGAATATGTTTGCCCTCGGTATCGTATTCTGGATGTACAACCGTCCCGATGACTACGCTAAGAACTACCTCGACTCTAAGTTCGCTAAGAAGAACCCTCTCGTAGCTGAGGCTAACAAGAAGGTTATCGAGGCTGGTTACAACTACGCAGCTAACACACACCAGTTTGCTAACAACTATACTGTAGCTCCCGCCGAGTTGGAGAAGGGAGTATATCGCTCAATCAACGGTAACACAGCTACTGCATGGGGTTTCTGCGCTGCTTCTGAGAAGTCGGGGCTTCCCCTCTTCTGCGGTTCATACCCTATCACTCCCGCAACTGTAATCCTCGAGGAGCTTGCTAAGCGTCGTGACCTCGGTGTTAAGACCGTACAGGCTGAGGATGAGATCGCAGGTATCTGTACTTCTATCGGTGCAGCATACGCAGGTAACTTCGCCGTTACTACAACTTCAGGTCCTGGTATTTCGCTCAAGAGCGAGGCTATGGGTCTTGCAGTTATGGCAGAGCTTCCTTTGGTTGTTGTTGATGTTCAGCGCGGTGGTCCTTCAACAGGTCTTCCCACAAAGACTGAGCAGAGCGACCTTAACCAGGCACTCTACGGCCGTAATGGTGAGTGTCCTATGGTTGTTGTTGCAGCAAGTTCACCAAGCGACTGTTTCCACTACGCATTCATGGCAAGTAAGATTGCTATGGAGCACATGACTCCCGTAATGTTGCTCACCGACGGTTTCATCGCTAACGGTTCTGAGCCTTGGAAGATTCCTTCAATGAGCGAGTATCCCGCTATCGTGCCTCCTATCGTAGCACCTCGTGCTGAGGGTGAGGGCGAATTCTTACCATACGAGCGTAACGAGAAGTTGGCTCGTGGTTGGGCATTCCCCGGCAAGGAGGGTCTTGAGCACCGCATCGGCGGTTTGGAGAAGGATAAGCTCCGCGGTACTATCTCACACGATCCTAAGAACCACCAGGAGATGGTTACTACACGTCGCAAGAAGGTGGAGCTCGTGGCTGAGGAGTTGCCCGAGTTGGAGGTATTTGGTGCTAACGAGGCTGACGTACTCGTTGTAGGTTGGGGCGGTACACGCGGTCACCTCCACAGCGCAGTTAAGCAGCTTCAGGATGAGGGCAAGAGCGTTGCTCACCTCCACTTCAACTACATCTACCCCTTGCAGAAGGGCGTAGCCGAGACCTTGAAGCGCTACAAGCGCATCGTGGTATGCGAGTTGAACGAGGGTCAGTTTGCTAACTACTTGCGTCAGCAGTTCCAGGAGGTTGTGATCGAGTCATACGGCAAGACTGAAGGTCAGCCTTTCACCGTTATCGAGATCAAGGATAAGGTTAATTCAATGTTGTAACTGTAACACCACAAATAACTTAAAACGAGAAAAACTATGGCAGAATTTAAGTATACACCCGCTGATTTCAAAAGCGATCAACAGGTAAAGTGGTGTCCCGGTTGTGGCGACCACGCCATCCTTAACGCCGTGCAGCGCGCTATGCCCGAGGTGGCAGACGCACTCGGCAAGCCCCACAATAAATTTACATTCGTATCTGGTATCGGTTGCTCTTCACGTTTCATCTACTACATGAAGACCTTCGGCTTCCACACTATCCACGGTCGTGCGAATGCTATTGCAACAGGTATCAAGACTGCAAACCCAGACCTCTCAGTATGGGTATGTACAGGTGACGGCGACTCATTGGCTATCGGTGGTAACCACTTCATCCACGCCATCCGTCGTAACATCGACCTCAACGTAATCTTGTTCAACAACGAGATCTACGGTTTGACTAAGGGTCAGTACTCTCCTACTACTAAGCTCGGTAAGGTGACTAAGACATCACCTTTCGGTACTGTTGAGAAGCCTTTCACACCCGGTGAGTTGGTTATCGGTGCTAAGGGTACATTCTTCGCTCGCACTATCGACCAGGAGGTTATGCTTACTAAGGAGTGCTTGTTGGCAGCAGCTAAGCATAAGGGTATGGCCGTTACTGAGGCATTGGTTAACTGTATGATTTTCAACGACAAGACTCACGCTTTGTTTGCAGGTGATAAGGCTACTCGCGAGGAGAACACTATCCACCTCGTACACGGCGAGAAGATGTTGTTCGGCAAGGATAAGAACAAGGGTCTCGTATTCGAGAACATGCGCCTCAAGCCCGTTACTATCGGCGAGGACGGCTACACCATCGACAATGTTTTGACACACGACGCTAAGTGTGCTGACACTACCCTCCACTCTATGCTTGCAGCTATGAAGTACCCCGAGTACCCCGTAGCAGTAGGTGTTATCCGCGACGTTGACGACGAGAACGTTTACGACGTTAAGGTTGCAGAGCAGGTTGAGCAGGTTAAGGCTGCAGCGAAGATCAAGTGTGTTGATGACCTTCTTCGTTCAGGCCAGACTTGGGAGATTAAGTAATCGACCAACGATTAATATTGAAAGGGTTGTTCTTCGGAGCGACCCTTTTTTTTATAGACATAGTATCAAACATCCACACCCGCCTACAGACCATATAAATAAAATCCCCACAACGACTCTTCGTTGCAGGGACCATATCACGTTGAAATATCTACGTTACTCAGCAAGCTGATCAGGATCGTGGTGTTCGGCGAGTGTCTCCAT
Organism: Bacteroidota bacterium; assembly: GCA_023413645.1. Lineage (GTDB taxonomy): Bacteria > Bacteroidota > Bacteroidia > Bacteroidales > Rikenellaceae > Alistipes. The sequence continues at coordinate 95 of JAEZPN010000089.1, read as the reverse complement.
ATCCTGACACTCCACGCCACGCATACAACGCTTCTCCTTAACAAAGAAGCGGAGGATAACCACAGCGCCACACAGAACAATAGCAGCTGCTACGA
>JAEZPN010000079.1 GCA_023413645.1 Bacteroidota bacterium | reverse complement strand
TTTCTTGTCAGAAGTCGTGAGATGTGGTGCCAAATGAAAGAGCCTCGGATGGGACATACTAAGCGTATTTCCCATTCGGGGCTCTAAGTTTGGTGCCGCAGATTGCGGCTTATCACAAGAAATTACTGTAATCTTAGGAAGCCGATACCAAATCGCTCCACCGCTGCACGCTCGAGATCCTCGCGGACTGAGGGATCAGCAATAGAGATAAGGAGCTTCGCACGCTCAGCGAGTGACTTATTGCGGAGATATACGATACCATGCTCAGTAGCGATATACTGTGCCTGGAAGCGTGTAGTCACAACACCTGCACCCTTTGTGAGGGTAGGAACGATCTTAGACTGACCCTTAGAGGTGATTGAAGGAAGAGCGATGAAGCACTTACCACCCTCTGAGAGTGCACCGCCATACATAAAGTCGTGCTGACCACCTACACCCGAGAAGATGCGCTCACCGATAGAGTCTGCGCAAATCTGACCTGTGAGGTCGATCTCGATAGCTGAGTTAACAGCCATAACCTTGGGGTTCTGACGGATGTTCTGGGGATCGTTTGTCCATGCCACGTCGCGGATTACGACATCGCGGTTGCCATCGAGGTAGTCGTAGAGACGCTGGCTACCGAGACAGAGGCATGCTACAGACTTGCCAGGATAGATCTTCTTGAGCGAGTTATCGATGATACCCTTCTGGATGAGGGGCACCACGCCATCTGTCATCGCCTCAGTGTGGAGACCGAGGTGCTTGTGACCCTGGAGTGCATCAAGCACAGCGTTAGGAATACCACCTACACCAATCTGGAGGGTCGCACCATCAGGAATCTCGCCTGCGATGTAGTTACCGATAGCACGCTCAACGTCATTGGGCACAACAGTGGGCACCTCAACAAGAGGCTCGTCACCGCGCACCATAGCGTCAATCTTAGATACGTGGATCACGGGGTCACCGAAGGTGCGGGGCATATACTTGTTTACCTGCGCGATAACGACCTTAGAGCACTCTACAGCCGAGAATGCGAGGTCGGCAGATACACCATATGAGCAGTAGCCCTCCTCATCGGGCTCCGAGACGTTCAAGAGCGTAACATCGAGGGGCACCTGACCTGAACGGAAAAGGAAGGGAATCTCGCCGAGGAATGCGGGGATGGTCTGCGCCACGCCCGAGTTGATAGCATTGCGAAGGTTATTAGCCACGAAGAAGCTCAATGGCTCGAACGAGTCACGAAGCTCCGCCTTAGCATAGGGGGCATCGAAACGACCAATGGCGAATGCTGTATATACCTTTACATCGCGAAGCTCTGGCGCACGGTCGGTCATCGCCTGCACCAAGACCTCGGGGATAGATGTCGAGCCCTGGATATATACCGAGTCACCCGACTTGATAAGCTTGACGGCCTCAGCCGCACTTACTAAATTCATACGCACTATTCTTTAAAAAGGGCTGTCCTTAAACCTGGGCAGCCCTTAATTAACATATTAATAATCTTGGCTGAAGAGTCTCAATCGCTTGTCGAGCTCGTCGTACTGGTAGTCCGAAATCATCGACACGCAACCACGCAAGCCCTGACGTGAGCTACCTGTAGGTGCGAGGGTGATAGCCGAGATACCGTAGTAGATGAGCTTGTTGATGAGCTGCTCGCCTGTCATATCCTTATAACCGAATGTGAAGAAGAAGCCATCGCTGACATCCTGGTCGCAATCCTTATCGTAAACGATATGGAAGCCGTTCTTGACCATAATCTCCTTAACCTTCTGAGCGCGACGTGCATACTCGCGAGTGTGCTCAACATAGTTCAAGCGACCATCCGACGCTGCACGGAACATCGCAGCGAGGGCGTACTGTGCAGAGTGAGGAACACCCGATGACAATACGTAGAGGATGTTGAAGATGAAGTTACGACGGAACTGACCATCGTTGCCATACTTCTTTGCGAAGTTGTCGTAGCAGCGCTCCGCAAGTGCGGGGTTCATAGCTACAACGGCGATACGCTGACCAGCGTATGAGAACATCTTCGAGCCTGACAAGAGGTGCAAGCAGTTGTCTGTATAGCGCGCTACTGAAGGCTGGTATGGTGCCTCAAATGGCTTCGAGCGGTCCTCGCGGAAGTCCATGTTGAGGTATGCCAAGTCCTCGACAACGATAACGTCGTACTTAGTAGCCATGCGACCGATAATCTCCAACTCCTCCTCGTTCAAGCACATCCATGTAGGATTGTTGGGGTTAGAGTAAACCAAGCCGCTGATGCGACCAGAAGAGAGTACCTCCTCCAACTTAGCCTCCAACGCCTTACCGCGGTAGTCGATAACGTCGAACGACTCGATGCGGATGCCCTGCACTTTACACTGTGCCTTCTGCACGGGGAAGCCGGGGTCAATGAAGAGGATAGTGTCGCGGTCCTCGCGCATCTGGTGAAGCGCCATGAAGGTAGCAAAAGCACCCTGCATAGAGCCTACCGTGGGCACGATGCACACGGGAGGGATGTCGAGGTTGATGAAAGCCTTGATGAAGCGTGATGCCTCCTTAGTCAAAGGCTCGATACCAGTGATGAGAGGGTACTTTGAGCCCACGCCTGCGAGCAACGCCTCGTGCTCAGCCTCGATACCGATCTGCTCGGCGGGGAGGCCTGGCTCACCAATCTCCATGCGGATATACTCCACGCCCATCTTAGCCTCGATGTCCTTAACAACGCTCACGAACTGGCGGATAGATGCCGCGCCAAGCTCCTTAGCGTTTCGGAGTCCATTGGCAATACAGATATTGTCTACGGTCTGTTTATCTAATGGTCTCTCCATGCTATTATTTCTTAATTGAGTTTTCATAACCGGCACGTACTGCAGCAAGGTTCTTCTCGATAACCTCCTCACCCTTACGAGCGAAGATACGACGTATACCTGCCTCGATCTTCTCATACTCTATGTCGAGCATGGGGATAGCAGCACCCAAGAGTACCATATTTGCCGCCTGAAGGGGCGCACCTGCCTCCTTAGCCAACTCCTCAACGTTGAGTGACACGCAGTGTGGCAATGCCGCGAGGTGTGCGTTAAGCTCCTCCTCTGCGGGGTAGTTAGGAATATTGATGAAGGGGACGTTTGAAGTCACTACCCAGCCATCCTTCTTCAAGTACTGCAAGTAGCGCAACGCCTCCATAGGCTCGAGTGAGATGATGATGTCGGCACCACCCTTAGCGATAAGGTCCGATGCGATGGGTTCTGTAGAGAGACGCAAGTTACTCTGCACGTCGCCACCACGCTGACTCATACCGTGAACCTCTGCCTGCTTGATGTTCCAACCCTCGGCCATGGCAGCCTCGCCAATGACCGTAGCAATCGACAGAATACCCTGTCCGCCGACGCCTGCCAAAATGATATCTTTCTTCATAATTGTTTCTTAGTTATATATTAGCATTAGCGGACTTACTCCTTCTTTGCAGCTGCAGCCTTCGCCTTAGCGTGACGCTTAGCTGTCTGGATACACTCGCGACGTGGGATGATAACTGATACGCCCTTGTACTCAATCTCCTCGCGCAAGATAGTCTTAATCTCCTCCATATTCTTTGGAAGTGGCACTACAACACGTACGTGGTCTGGATGAACGCCCAAGCCGCGGCAGATATCCTCAAGCTTGCCTGTACCTGCAGAGTCCTGACCACCTGTCATACCTGTTGTGAGGTTATCAGAGATAACAACAACAACATTTGCGTTAGAGTTAACGCAGTCCAACAAGCCTGTCATACCTGAGTGTGTGAATGTAGAGTCACCGATAACTGCGAATGAGGGGAACTGACCAGCATCCGAAGCACCCTTAGCCATGGTGATTGAAGCACCCATCTCTACACAAGCGTGCAATGCCTGGAATGGAGGCAATGCGCCGAGAGTGTAGCAACCGATATCACCGAAGATGCGAGGATTCTCATACTCTGCAGCAACCTCGTTCAACGCCTTGTACATATCGCGGTGACCGCAACCCTGGCACAATGCGGGTGGACGTGCTACAACGATGTCGTCCGCCTCGAGGTTCTCCAAAGCCTCCATACCCAACGACTTGCGTACGCTGTCGGGATTGAGCTCGCCAACACGTGGAAGATCGCCTGTCAAGCGACCCTTAACTGCCACTGTAGAGGGCACGATAGCGCGTACCATCTCCTCAACAACGGGCTGACCCTCCTCCATAACGAGGATCTCCTTTGCGCCATCCGCTACCATCTTCTCGATGAGCTCAACGGGCAATGGGTACTGTGATACCTTGAGTACGCTACGCTCCTCGCAGTTTGCAGCGTTCTCCATGTAGTAGTTGTATGCGATACCTGTGCAGATTACACCACGCTCGGGCTTCGCACCCTTGCGGTAGCAGTTGTACTTAGACTCCAACGATGCCTTCATAAGGTCATCCTGCTGAGCCAAGAGCTGCACGTAGCGCTTCTTTGCGAATGCGGGCAACAAGATCCATGTGCGTACATCCTCAGGACGGTTGATCTCGTTCTGCTTGCGGGGCTCCTCGGTTACGTTTACAACAGCACGTGAGTGCGCCATACGAGTAGTTACACGCATCAACACGGGCAACTTAACAGCCTCCGAGAGCTCGAATGCTGCATGTGTCATGTCGTAAGCCTCCTGCTGGTTCGAGGGCTCGAAGATAGGCATCATGGCAAACTTACCATAGAAGCGAGAATCCTGCTCGTTCTGTGATGAGTGCATAGATGGGTCGTCAGCAGCAACAACTACCAAACCGCCATTAACACCAGTCATAGCTGAGTTAACGAATGGATCGGCAGCAACGTTCATACCGACATGCTTCATACATACAAGGGCACGCTTACCCATGTACGACATACCGAGAGCACCCTCCATAGCGGTCTTCTCGTTAGTAGCCCAACGGCAGCAGATCTTGTTCTCTGCATCACCGCGCTTCTCCTCGCGGAGCTGAATGAATTCTGTAATTTCGGTTGAAGGCGTTCCAGGATAAGCATAGACACCCGATAGACCAGCGTCGATAGCGGCCTGTGCAATAGCCTCGTCACCGAGAAGTAGTTTTCTCATATTAGTATAGGTTTTAGGTTTGTGATCTATTTTTGTTAATGCGCTATTACGCATCTTCAAAGTTAAGCAAAATTTTTCAAACAGCGAAATATTTTTCTCCCTTTCTCAACCAACCATCCAAAATCTATATCCTTATGGATATAAACAACAAGAGAGATGTCGCCATGAAAAAGACGACATCTCTCCTATACACCAACTCTATGAGCCAACTATCTCAATACTTAAAGCTTTTCACCATATGCCAAGTCACCTGCATCGCCAATGCCTGGTACAATATACGATTTCGACGTAAGTTCCTCATCCACAACGGCGCACCACAACGTACACTTCTCCGCGTTACAACGGCGCTTAACATAGTCTACACCCTCCTCCGAGGCAAACACTGCGGCGAAGTGAGTATGATCGGGCTCACCAGCTCGACGTATCAAGGCATCGTAGACAAGCATCAACGATGTACCTGTTGAGAGCATGGGGTCAACCAAAATAAGTGTTTTACCCGAGAGCGACGAGGTTGCAACATACTCAACATCGATAATGAACGAACCATCGGGGCGACTCTTACGATATGCCGACACGAAGCCACTCTCAGCATCGTCGAAATAGTTAAGGAAACCCTGATGGAATGGCAATCCTGCACGCAGAATGGTAGCTACAACAACCTTATCCGAGATCTCCTCTACCGCCGCAACACCGAGAGGTGTCTCCACCATGCGGGTCTTGTAGTTGAGTCTCTTCGATATCTCGTATGCCATAATCTCGCCCACACGCTCCAAGTTACGACGGAAGCGCATAGAGTCCTTCTGCACGCCCTTATCACGCATCTCTGCGAGGAACTTATTGAGAATCGTATTCTCCTGGTTGAGTATCTTTACCATAGCTGCAATATATTGGTTAATAATACTTTAGTACAAGAAGTTGTTGAACGGATAACGTCCTGCGTGTATCTCGCGCACCATGCCGTAGAGGTCGGAACGTAGCTTATCTACACCCAACTTCTCGCGTGCCGAAATAAAGATGCAAGGCGTATTTGCCTTCGCAATCCAGCTCTTCTTGAGGTCGTCAAGCGAGAGGTTCTCCTTCGTTACTGGCGTGAGGTCATCCTCCTCCTTGGGAGTGTACGTATAGGCATCAATCTTATTGAATACCAAGAATGTGGGCTTATCGCCCGCACCAATGTCAGCTAGCGTCTGCTTTACCACGGCAATCTGATCCTCGAAGCCTGGATGTGAGATATCTACAACATGGAGCAACAAGTCTGCCTCGCGCACCTCATCCAACGTCGATTTGAACGACTCGATGAGCTCTGTGGGGAGCTTACGGATAAAACCTACGGTGTCCGACATCAAGAATGGGAGGTTGTCGAACACAACCTTACGCACTGTGGTATCGAGTGTCGCAAAGAGCTTATTCTCAGCGAATACCTCACTCTTAGAGAGCAGGTTCATAAGCGTAGACTTACCCACATTGGTATATCCCACCAACGCCACGCGAACCATCTGTCCGCGGTTCGAGCGCTGCACCGCCATCTGACGGTCAATCTTCTTGAGGTCCTCCTTAAGCTTCGAGATGCGGTTACGCACAATACGGCGGTCGGTCTCGATCTCGCGCTCACCGGCACCACCTCGTGTACCCGTACCACCACGCTGACGCTCAAGGTGCGTCCACAAACCGGCAAGGCGTGGCAACATATACTCGTGCTGCGCCAACTCCACCTGTGTCTTGGCGTATGCTGTCTGCGCACGCGACATGAAGATATCGAGAATCAAGCGCGTACGGTCCATGATGCGGCAGGGCATAACCTGCTCGATGTTACGTGTCTGCGCTGGTGAGAGCTCATCGTCAAAGATGGCTACGTCAATCTCGTTCTCCTTGCACCACTCTGCAATCTCCTCGAGTTTACCAGGACCCACATATATCTTTGATAGTGGCTGTGGCAGACGCTGCGTGAAGCGCTTAACCGACTTTATATTTGCAGTCTCGGCCAAGAACTCCAACTCATCGAGATACTCCACCGCTGTTGCGGGATTTTGACTATCGCGAATTACGGCTACGAGCACCGCACGTGTTTCGCGCTCCTCGACAGTAGGCAGTGGCTCCTCACGGCGCTGCTTTATGCTTACCTTATCCTCTTTCATCTATTATCTATACCTTATATATAATAAGTAACGCACGACAACATACCCGTTCGTGCGTTACTTGTGTTTATTGTATCAACGATTCTCGTTAGTTCTGGATCGCGAACTTCACGGGCAATGTGAACGAAACCTTTACAGCCTTACCACGCTGCTTACCAGGCTTCCAACCCTTCTTAAGCTCATTAGCCTTCTTAAGAACGTCGATAGTTGCATCAGAAAGGGTCTTATCGGGAGACTGGAGAACCTTGAAGTTTGTCATCTTACCGTCGGGACCTACAACGAACTGAACAACAACGTTACCCTGGATACCGTTCTCGAGAGCGATCTGAGGATACTTAACGTTTGACTGAACCCAGTTACGGAACTCAGGAAGACCACCGCCCTGGAATGTAGGCATCTCCTCTACAGTTACGAAGATCTCCTCCTCCTCGATCTCCTCCTCCTTCTCCTCGATTACGATATCGAAGTCGTCGAAGTCGTCAGCATCATCAGTGAAGACGATGTTTGTCTCAATCTTCTGGTCGTTAGACACGATGTTAAGCACGTCTGTTACAACCTGTGCCTGTGCCTTCTGAGGCTGCACCTCAGGCTCGGGGATATCCTGACGTGTGTTGTCGATCTGCTCTACCTCGGTGGTCTCAGCCTTAGGAGGTGTATACGTTGCATTTACCTGCTTTGAGTGAATTGAAAGCACAATACCTGTTACAGTCAAAACCAATGCAAGACCGAAAATCAAGAATGGAATTCTATAATTCTGAAGGTTTGCTTGTGGAGATTTTTTAACTTCCATGTTATTTTATTTTTTTAGTTTTTAATTACTTACCAAGGTTGCAACGCCCAATTTCATGCAGCAAGCGGACCTTCATTCCACCATTAACCGCCACTCTCGGGCATCACGTACGCGCATTATGTGCGCACTACACTATGCAAAGATATATATAAAATTCCAAAAAAACTCATTTTAGACTGAAAAATGTTTAATTTTTATTAATTTTGTAGTCGGTAATGTAGTTGAACCCTATGACAAAGAATATAAAACCCTGCCTTTATGGCATGTCGCTCGAGGAGTTGAAGACTCTGTGTAAGGAACTTGAACTGCCACAGTTTGCCGCAAAGCAGATTGCTGGATGGCTATATACACGCTTCGTGACCGACATCGACGCCATGACCAACCTATCGAAAATAGCTCGCGAGCGCCTCAAAGAGCGTTGTGACCTCGGACTCTCGGCACCCCTCAAGGTATCGACATCGACCGACGGCACCAAGAAGTATCTCTTCGCCACCTCGGAGGGTGAGTATATCGAGTCGGCACTTATCCCCGATGGCGAGCGCATGACGCTATGCGTATCGTCGCAGGCGGGTTGCAAAATGGGTTGTAAATTCTGCGCTACGGGTCGCATGGGTTTTAGGCATCATCTACCTGCTACTGAGATAATTAACCAGATACTCTCAATCCCCGAGCGCGACAAGCTCACTAACCTTGTATTTATGGGCATGGGCGAGCCCCTCGACAATATCGACAACCTTATGCACACCCTCGACATCCTCACCTCGGAGTGGGGCATGGCGTGGTCACCTACGCGCATCACCGTCTCTACCGCGGGTGTTGCCAAGACGCTGCCCCGCCTACTCGATGAGTCGAAGGTGCATATTGCAGTCTCACTGCATAACCCCTTCCCCGAGGAGCGCAAGGAGATTATGTCCATCGAGAACGCATACTCTATTAAGGAGGTGTGCGACATCTTGCGTCGCTACGACTTTACGCACCAGCGCCGCGTCTCGTTCGAGTATATCGTCTTGGAGGGCATGAACTGCTCATTTAGACATATCAAGGAGCTGTCAAGGTTGCTCGACGGCATCAAGTGTCGCATCAACCTTATCCGCTTCCACAAGATTCCCGACTCGCCATTCTTCTCACCTGAGTTAGAGAAGATTATCGAGTTCCGCGATACACTTACCAAGCGTGGCATACAGACCACCCTGCGCGCATCGCGTGGCGAGGACATTGAGGC